>CACJXT010000006.1 GCA_902597425.1 uncultured Pelagibacteraceae bacterium
AATTTGTAAATAAACTTTTTATAAATTATGCTGGGTAGACCATTCTTTTTGGATCAACAAGCTTTTCGTATTCTTTTTCATTTATAAGGCCAGTTTTGAGAGCTTCTTCTTTAAGAGTTGTATTATTCTTTAAAGCATTTTTTGCAATCTTTGAGGCGTTATCATAACCAATATGTGGTGCTAACGCTGTAACTAACATTAAAGAATTATCCAAATGTTTTTTAATTCTTTTTTTATCTGCTTTTAAACCTCTAATACAATATTTTGCAAAATTTCTTGAAGCATCTGACATAAAGTTGATTGATTGTATACTGTTAAGGTGTAACAGAGGTTTGAAAACATTTAATTCAAAGTGTCCATGAGAGCCTGCCATTGTAATTGCATTATGGTCACCTATTATTTTTACGCAGACCATTGTTACTGCTTCACATTGTGTAGGATTAATCTTTCCAGGCATTATTGAAGAACCCGGTTCATTTTCTGGCAAAATAAGTTCACCATATCCAGCCCTTGGACCTGATCCTAAAAATCTAATATCATTTGCAATTTTCATTAAGCAAACTGCCGTTGTATTCATTGTTCCAGAAAAATTTACAACCGCATCGTGAGCTGCTAGAGCAGCAAATTTATTAGCCGCAGGTTTAAATGGTAGTTTTGTTATTTTTCTTAGTTCTGATACTATTTTTTTATCAAAATTTTTTCTGGTATTTAAACCTGTTCCAACTGCTGTTCCGCCTTGGGCTAAAAAATATATTTCTTCAAGAGATTTTTCAATTCTCTCTATACATTTTTTTAACTGAGCATGATAACCAGAAAATTCCTGACCCAGAGTGATAGGCGTTGCATCTTGCAGATGAGTACGTCCTACTTTGACTATTTTACTAAACTGTTTTACTTTTTTTTTAAGTTCAGATTCAAGTAATTTTAATGCAGGTAATAATCTACCTCTTGTTCTAGTAGCAATAGCAATATGCATTGCTGTAGGAAATACATCATTTGTTGATTGTGATTTATTTACATGATCATTAGGATGTACTGGCTTTTTGGTTCCCATTTTTCCACCAAGTATTTGGATAGCTCTATTAGAAATTACTTCATTTACATTCATGTTTGTTTGTGTTCCAGAACCAGTTTGGAAAACTTTAAGTGGAAAATGGTTGCTTAGTTTTCCAGCAATAACTTCATTAGCTGCTTTTATAATGGCTCTTCCAATTTTTGGATCAAGATCTTTATTTTTGGTGTTTACTATAGCCGCAGCCTTTTTTATCATAGCGATCGATTTGATAATCATTGGTCCTACAAAAATGTCACCAATATCAAAATATTTATTTGATCTTTGAGTAGACGCTCCCCAATATTTATCATTAGGGACTAAAATTTTTCCCAAACTGTCAAATTCTTTTCTAAATTTCATTTGTTAATATATATAATAATAAGCTAATCTATTAATATACTTATATAAAAGAATCAATCAGGAGTAAAATGACTAATTTTCAAAAAGTAAAAACCTTTATGGAAACGTTTGGCCAAGAAGTTAAGAACAAAGCTTCTTTTGGGTCAAATAAAATTAACCAACTAAGATACAATTTAATTAAAGAAGAGTTAGATGAGTTAAAAAAAGCAATGGATAATAAAGATCTTTTAGAAGTTGCAGATGCTTTAACTGATATACTGTATGTTACATACGGCGCTGGACATGCTTTCGGAATCAATCTTGATAAGTGTTTTGATGAAGTACAAAATTCTAATATGAGCAAATTAGATGATAATGGAAAGCCAATTTATAATGATGCTGGAAAAGTTATGAAAGGACCAAAATATTTTAAACCTGATTTAAGTAAATTTTTAAAATAATTATTTTTAAATCCAATCAGGTTTTTTAATTTTAAAAATAGCATTTTTACTTCTAAATTCGGCCTTATAATTAAAGTGTTTGCTAAGATATTTAATTAATCCAAATGGTTGGTTGTTGTTGATCAATACTTTTCCAACTTCATTTTCATTGTTTAATATGGAAGCTCCTTCTTCTAAATTACCTTTAATTAATTGAATAGGTAATAGTCTCTTGGATAATTTGTTTCTTAATTTAATTCTAGATGTATTTTCTTGCCCAACATAACATCCTTTTTTAAAATCAATTCCATTTAATTCTTCAAAGTTACATTCAATCCCAAATAATTTATCACTTAATTTATCCATGTCTCTTTGAGGTATTCCTAGTTCATGACTAAACTTGTAGTATTCGTTAGGCTCAGTAGATTTTAAGTCCAATTTTTTTAGTGATAAATAAAGTTTTTCTAAATTAATTATTAGTCTTCCTCCAAGTTTTTTATGTCTTGGATCTAATATTATGGGATCTTCTCTATACTTGAAAGTGTAACCCAATATATCTTTTGCTTCTTTAAATGACATAAATTTTTCGTAACTAAATGTAGCAATAACAAATTCATTACTTAAATTCATAATTTCAACTTTTGATCTAAGTTTGTAGATATTTAATTTTTTAAAAAGATTATCAGCTTGTTTTTTTTCACAATCAATAAAGTAACCACTTTTATGTTTTACTATTAAAAAATCGAAAAGAAATTTACCTTGAGGAGTTAATAGTGATGCAAAACAACTGTTAGAATTATCAACTTTATTGATATCATTAGTAACTAGATTTTGTAAAAATTCTTTAGCATCTAATCCATTGACGAACAGAATTCCACGATCCTCTAAAATATATACGTTTTTAATATTCATATTTGATTGATGTTCATTTATAATATAATTACTTTTCTATTAAATGTTAGACTTAATCATTAAAAACGGCTTTTGTTATATAGACAACGATCTTAAAGATAAAGATATTGGAATAAAAGATGGTAAAATTGAAGAAATTGGCAAGATTGAAAATAACTCCAAAGACACTTTTGATGCAAAAGGATTAACAGTTTTACCTGGTTGTATAGATACACAGGTTCATTTTAGAGAACCAGGCTCAACAGATGTGGAAGATTTAGAATCTGGAAGCAAAGCTGCAGTTTTGGGTGGAGTAACTTCAGTTTTCGAAATGCCAAATACTAATCCACCTACATCGAACCAAACGGAATTTAATAAAAAACTTGATTTGGCAAAAAATAGAATGTTTTCTAATTATGCTTTTTATTTTGGTGCAACTCCCCAAAATATGGAAGATTTAAAAAATGTAGATAAACTTGAAGGATGCTGTGGTGTAAAATTATTTGCAGGTTCTTCTACAGGAAATCTTTTAGTTAAAGATGAACAAGATATAGAAAAAGTTATTTCAAACAGTTCTAAAATAGTTGCTATTCATTCAGAAGATGAGGACATTCTTAATCTTAGAAAAAAATTCATAAAAAAAGGTGATGTCAGTTCACATCCTCTTTGGAGAAACGAAGAATGTGCAATGTCATCTACTAGAAGAGTGGTTAAAATTGCAGAACGGTATAATAAAAAAATACATGTTTTACACGTTACTACAAAAGAAGAAGTGGAATTTTTATCAAGATATAAAGGTAATGTAAGTTTTGAAATTACTCCTCAGCATCTCACAATAAGCGCACCTGATTGTTACAATAAACTTGGATCCCTTGCTCAAATGAACCCCCCGATTAGAGATGAAAAACATCAAGTAATGCTTTGGAAAGCAGTTAAAGAAGGAATAGTTGATACCATTGGTTCAGATCATGCCCCACACAGTTTAGAGAACAAAAAGAAAGAGTACCCTCAGTCGCCATCTGGAATGCCTGGTGTGCAGACTCTCATTCCTATTATGCTTAACCATATAAATAATAATAAATTAACATTAGCGCAGTTCGTTAAATTAGTTTGTGATAATCCATGTAGAATCTTTGGAATAAAAAATAAAGGAAAAATTAAAGAAGGTTTTGATGCTGACTTAACTGTTATTGATATGAACATGAAAAAAGTTATTAAAAATGATTGGATCGCAAGTAAATGTGGCTGGACTCCATTCGATGGCTTTGAAGTAAAAGGTTTTCCCCTAGGAACAATTGTAAATGGAAAAGCAATTGTTTGGGATGGTAAGCTTATTGAAAAAGCGAATGGAAAACCGTTAAAGTTTTAAAGTAAACTTTCTTCCCAAAATTTTAAATTTTTATTGAAAAATAATTTTCCTTTATCACCGCCACCTTTGGCTCCTGTAAACATGCATCCACTTAAATTATAAGGGTCAAAACTGAATTTCAAAGTTCGTAGCGGATCTTCTCTTGACATTTTATAAAAATCTTCTTCAGTTTTCCAACGGTCTACATGCTCCAATAAAAAATCCATATATGACTTACTCATCTTTCCATCATCTTCAGTGTACCACTTAGGACATTTCCAAAAAATCTGTGCGTACTCCATATCTTCAACTTCATAATTTCCAATGAAATCATGATGCCATCCTTCTTTAACATCAACTATTATATCTCCACCATTTGCTTTAATTTTTTTACCAAGTTCAACACAGGGTTCTGCTCGGGTATAGTTATCGGCACCTCCTAGAATCATCCAGGTCTTAGTTTCTTTTGTTGGTTGAGGATTTCTAAACATTCCAACATCCTCGCAATCTGGATATCTTGGTTGTGCTGCAGCAAAATACAAATCTTTACTTATAAGTGCATCTCTTAATCTTTTCTCTGATGCTAAAATTGAAACCATTCCACCTCTTGAGCCTCCTGTAATGCCAACTTTTTTTATATTGATCTTTGGATTTTTTGACAAATATTCAAGAGCAATAAATGGATCAAGAAATTGTGACCAAATATTTACTGTAAACTGATTCCCAGCTGTACTACCCAATTGATCTCTTGCAGTAAAATGATCAATAAACATCGTTGCAATTCCTTTTTTTAATAATTTTTTGGTTTGGTTTTTGTGAAATTTCATCCATTTGGATGCATATTCTTCAGGTCCCCAACTACTATGACTTATCATTACAAGTGGAAATGGACCTTCACCTTTAGGATATATGATTAATGCATCAAATTCGCTTGGCGATTCTTTGTACCAGCCTTCTTGTATAGCGTAAAAATCAAAAGCTCTATACGATTGAATTTTCACCAACTCATTCTCATAACTTTTAAATGATTTAGATAATTTTTTCATAAATTTATTAAATGCAAATGTAGGGCTTGCAATTAATAAACAAATTAAAATTACGAATATTTTTTTCAATTTAATATGTTATGTTTTTTTAAATCCCCTTTTATCTCATCAAGTATAGCAGGATCATCAATAGTTGCAGGCATTTTATATGGTTCATTATCAGCTATTTTTCTTACCGTTCCTCTTAATATTTTGCCTGATCTTGTTTTAGGTAGTCTTTTTATAACAATAGCAGTTTTAAATGCAGCAACAGGCCCAACTTTTTCTCTAACCATTTGAATACATTCTTTAGATATAGTTTCGTTGCTTTTTTCAACACCAGACTTAAGTGTAAGCAAGCCTATCGGTAATTGACCCTTTAATTTATCAGCAATACCTATGACCGCACATTCTGCAACAGATTGATGTTCAGACAAAACTTCTTCAATTGCACCAGTTGAAAGTCTGTGTCCGGCAACATTAATAATGTCATCTGTTCTGGACATAATCCAAACGTAACCATCTTCATCAATATGTCCCGCATCATAAGTTTGATAATAACCAGGATAATTAGTCATATAAGTTTCTTTATATCTTTGATCAGCATTCCAAAGTGTCGGAAAAGTTCCTGGAGGGAGAGGGAGCTTAACAACAATATCTCCCATTTCATTGGGTTTCGCTAAAGTTTGATCTGGTTTTATAACTTTAACATCATAACCTGGAACAGCTTTGCATGCTGAGCCATATTTAGTTTTTTGCATTTCTATTCCAGTACAATTAGAACTGATTGCCCAACTCGTTTCGGTTTGCCACCAATGATCAATAACTGGAACTTTCAATAATTTTTCAGCCCATTTAATTGTATCAGGATCAGCTCTTTCACCTGCCAAAAATAAAGACTCAAATGAACTTAAATCATATTTTGAAAAAAATTTACCTTCAGGATCTTCTTTCTTAATAGCTCTAAAAGCTGTTGGGGCAGTAAAAAGAGATTTAACTTTATAATCTGAAATAATTTTCCAAAAAACACCTGCATCTGGAGTACCTACGGGTTTTCCTTCAAACAAAACAGTTGTGCACCCTTTAAATAGTGGAGCATATACAATGTATGAATGACCTACGATCCAGCCAATATCACTTGCAGACCACCAAACATCATTTTCTTCAATATTGTAAATATTTTTCATAGTCCATTTAAGAGCAGCAATATGACCCCCAATGTCTCTAACAATTCCCTTTGGCAGGCCAGTTGTACCCGATGTATACAAAATATATGCAAATTCGTTTGATTTCATTTCAACACAGTCGACATTTTTTGCTTTAGACAAAGATTCTTCCCAGCTTATTTCTTTTGGTGATTTAAGCTCTACTTCATGGTCTGGTCTTTGAAATAAAATAAGTTTATCAATTTTGTGTGAAGCTAATTTCAGAGCTTCATCAACAAGGGGCTTGTATTCAACGGTTCTTCCTGGTTCAAAACCGCATGAAGCTGTGATTAAAACTTTGGCTTTACTATCATCTATTCTATTAGCTAATTCATTTGAAGCAAAACCTCCAAATACTACAGAGTGGATTGCACCTATTCTTCCACAAGCAAGCATTGCAATAACAGCTTCAGGAATCATTGGCATATAAATAATGACTCTGTCTCCTTTATTTATACCTTGATTTTGTAATCCACCCGCAAACTTTGAAACTTTGTCTCTTAACTCTTGATATGTAAATTTACTTTTGTTACCTGTTATAGGACTATCATAGATTAAAGCAGTTCTGTCACCTCGACCTTTATCAATATGAACATCTAATGCATTATAACAAGTGTTTGTAACACCATCTTCATACCATTTATAAAAAGGGGAGTTAGATTGGTTTAGTATTTTTGTCGGTTTTTTAAACCAAAAAATATCATCCGATACTTTTTTCCAAAATTCCTCAGGATTTTTAATTGAATTTAAATAAATTTCGGAAAACTTTATATTCATTTAATTTATTTTTTTCTGTTATTTTTAATATGGTTTTTTAAAACGAGATGTATTTAATTTAAAAAACTCAATGAAATCAACATAAATTAATGTTAAAAAAGTTCTTCTATAAGCTATAATCTTCAATAAATTTTAGTAAAACTGTTAAATGATCGTTGTAGAAATTTAAATTAAAAGAATTAAAGAGGAAGTTTTTATGAATAAATTAAGAATTTTTGCCCCTATTGCAATCTTAATGGGGTTATCAAGTGCAGCAAATGCAGACTCACCAGTATTGGCCTATGATGACTTTGTTGGGATGACGTTTTGGTTGATTTCAATGGGCATGCTAGCTGCGACAGTATTTTTTTTTATGGAAAGAGGCTCAGTTGCTGCTGGATGGAAAACACCAGTAACATTGGCTGGTTTAATCACTGGTATTGCTTTTGTAAATTATCTGTATCTGAGAGGTATTTGGATTCAAGCAGGAGAGCTACAAATTGTATACAGATATATTGAATGGTTAATCACCATGCCAATACAGATGATAATGTTTTATCTAATCGTAGGTGCTGTAAGAAAAGTTTATCGCGGAATGTTCTGGAGGCTTTTATTTGGATCACTAGTAATGCTAATTGGAGGATATTTAGGAGAAGCTGCTTACGTTCATCCAATGGTAGGCTTTATAATTTGGATGGGTGGTTGGATTTATGTTTTATATGAAATCTTTTCAGGAGAAACAGGCAAAGTAGCCGCAAGAAGTGGAAACAAAGATTTTGTAACTGCTTTTAATGTATTAAGAATGATTGTTACTATAGGGTGGTGTATATACCCATTAGGTTATGTATTTGGGCCTGCTTTAACAGATAGTGTAGATTCTAATTCACTAAATGTGATTTATAACTTAGCAGACTTCATTAATAAAATTGCATTTGGCCTAATAGTTTGGGCTGCAGCAATTTCTTCAGGTGGAAGAACAAGGTAAATAAATTTTTTAAACTTTTAAATAGGGCGATAGTTTCTACTTGCCCTATTTTTTTTTGACCTTATATATGATTTATGCCTAAAATTACCTACATTACACATGCCGGTAAAAACCATACAATTGATGTCTCGAATGGTTTGACTGTTATGGAAGGTGCAATTCAGAATGATATTCCAGGTATAGATGCTGACTGTGGAGGGAGCATGGCATGTGCAACTTGCCATGTTTATGTCAAAGAAGAATGGTTTGATAAGCTTAAAAAAAAAGAGGATGGAGAAGAAGACATGTTAGACATGGCGTATAAACCAAATAAATTTAGTAGATTAAGTTGTCAAATAATTGTATCGGATGAATTAGAAGGGTTGATTGTTAATCTTCCAGAAAAACAAACTTAATGATTGATACAGATGTTTTAATAATTGGTGCAGGTCCAACAGGCCTTTTTTGTGTTCATCAACTTGGTATCATTGGCTTGAAATGTGAAGTAGTTGATAACTTAGATAAAATAGGAGGACAGTGTATAGAGCTTTATCCAGATAAACCTATTTATGATATTCCAGCAATACCTGAGTGTACTGGTGAAGAATTAACTAACAATTTAATTAAACAGATAAAACCTTTTAAAACAAATTTTCATTTAAGTGATAGAGTTGATGAAGTCAAAAAAGATAAAAATAATTGGATAATTAAAACAAGCAAAGGAAAAGAGTTTAAATCTCCCAACATTATTATAGCAGGAGGAGTGGGTTCTTTTGAACCAAGAAAATTTCTAATAAAAGAATGTGAAAAATTTGAAGGAAATCAAATATTATATTCAATTAAAGATAAAACTATATTTAAAGATAAAATAATTTCAATATTTGGTGGTGGAGACTCTGCCTTAGATTGGGCTATTGAATTGTCAACAAGTTCTAAAGTTCAATTAATACATAGAAGAGATGAATTTAGAGGAGCACAATCGAGTGTTAGCAAAGTTAAAGAATTACAAAAGGAGGGTAAAATTGAGATATTTACTCAGTATCAATTGAGCTCTGTAGAAGGGAAAAATAAAATTGAAAATATTAGCATTAAACATGAAGATGGAAGTATAAAAAAAATTGAAACAAATTATGTTTTAGGTTTTTTTGGACTAATTATGAAACTAGGTCCAATTGTTAATTGGGGATTAAATTTAAACAAAAAACATATACCAGTTAATACAGAAAACTTTGAAACAAATCAAAATGGAATATTTGCCATAGGAGACATTTGTACTTATCCAGGAAAGCTCAAACTAATTTTATCAGGTTTTCATGAGGGTGCTTTAGCTGCGAGAGGTTGTTTTAAATATGCTAGACCTAATGAAAAATTGAGATTTGAATTTACCACAACATCAAAAAGTGTTCAGGAGCGATTAGGCTTAAAAAAATGATTGAGCTTTTTACTGCTGATACTCCAAATGGAAAAAAAATTTCCATAATGTTAGAGGAAATAGGTTATGAATATAAGATTACCAAAGTTGATTTAAGTAAAGGCGATCAGTTTAAAAAAGATTTTAGAAAAATAAGTCCCTTTAGTAAAATTCCTGTAATTATTGACCACAAAAATAATGTTTCAATTTTTGAGTCTGGAGCAATTTTGATTTATTTAGCTGAAAAGAGTAATAAATTTTATAATAACAATAATCGTAATATTATTAACCAGTGGCTAATGGCACAGATGGGTTTGATTGGACCTATGATTGGTCAACATCATCAGTTTCATCATTTTAATCCAGGTAAAAGTGAATTTGGAGAAAAAAGATATTTTGAAATATCAAAGACTCTCTATAATGATTTAGACCAAAGACTTGAAAAATCAAAATATTTAGCTGGAGATTTTTATACAATCGCTGATATTGCTACATGGCCATGGATTGCTAGACATCAGTGGCATGATATTGGGCTTAAAAATTTTAAGTATTTATCCAAATGGTATTTAGATATAGCCAGTAGAAATGCCGTAATAAAAGGTTATGATTTATTTAAAAAAGGATTAGAAATACCTAAACCTTAATCGTCTGCGTAAACTTTTTCTTCTTTTTCGTGTTTTTCTTGAGCAGCTATACAAAGTTCTGCAACTGGTCTTGCAATTAATCTTTTAAGGCCAATCTGTTCACCAGTTTCAGCACAAAATCCATAAGTTCCATCCTTAATTCGAGTTAGAGCCTGATCAATTTTTGAAATAAGTTTAATTTGTCTATTGATTGCTTTCATTTCAACATTTTTATCAGTATATGAACTTGCTTGATCAACGATGTCAGCAGACACACTATTGTCATCTAAAGAACCATTATATAGGGCCTCATTATTTGTTCTTACTATTTCTGTTTTCCAATCTGAAAGTTTTTTTTTAAAATAAGCTTTGTGTTTTTCACACATATATTTTTCAGTTAATTTTGGTTCGTATTTATTTGAGATTTTAACTGCAGTTTTTGAG
This sequence comes from uncultured Pelagibacteraceae bacterium, assembly GCA_902597425.1. Taxonomy (GTDB): domain Bacteria; phylum Pseudomonadota; class Alphaproteobacteria; order Pelagibacterales; family Pelagibacteraceae; genus Pelagibacter. The sequence continues at coordinate 10,501 of CACJXT010000006.1, forward strand.
ACTTTAGCCATATTCTTAATTTTGAATTGGAGGAGTATATTTATCAATTAATGAGTGTCAAGTAAGGTTAATTCGTATAAATTTCAATAGATGTTAAGTAGTAAAAAAAATATCAACAATTTATTTTACACTTTTATTACAACCCATTTTGTTATTTGGACTTTAATTCCAACTTTAACAAATAATAATTTGCCATTAGATACCATTGAAGCTTTAGCGTGGGGAAGCAATTTGGATTGGGGATATAATAAACATCCTCCAATGAGCGCATTCTTAGTTGAAACTTTTTACCAAATATTTGGAAACAATGATTGGGCGTACTATTTACTTAGTCAGATATGTGTTGTTTTTTCTTTTTTTATTATATGGAGCTTATCAAAAGATTTTTTTAAAAATAAAATTTATAGTTTTTTATCTATTTTACTTTTAGAAGGAATTTATTTTTATAACTATACTACGCCAGAGTTTAATGTTTATGTTTGTGAGTTACCTTTTTGGTCACTAACAGTATTTTATTGTTGGAAAGGTTTTAAAAATAATAAATATACTGATTGGTTATTATTTGGAATATTTGCAGCCTTTGGCATCCTATCTCATTATTTGTTCATATATTTACTTTTATCTATGGATTTCTTTTTTCTTTATATGCTTATTAAAAAGAAAATTGATTTTAAATGTATGATATCTCTATTTCCTTTTATAATAATTTTACTACCACATTTAATTTGGTTAACCGAAAATGATTATATAACAATTACATATGGTCTTCATAGAACAGGAACAGGAGAGCAAAATTTTTTAGATCATATTATTCATCCGCTAATCTTTTTAGGAAAACAAATTGGAATATTAATACCTTTCTTTTTAATGCTTTTATTATTAAGTTCTAAATTTAAAATTAAATTTAATTTTAAAGATAATAAATTATTATTTTTATTAGTAATAAACATTATTCCAATAACTTTGGTATTCTTAACTTCTATGATTATGGGAGTTAAAATTAGAACAATGTGGATGACACCTTTTTATTTATTTTTTGGTGTTCTGGTAATTTATATTTTTCAATCACAAATAAATTTAAATAAACTAAAAGGCTTTGCTACAGTATTTGTAATTCTATTTATTTTTTCTCCTTTTGCTTATGCCTATGTTTCAATTACGGAAGCTCATAAGAGAACTGATTACCCTGGAAGAGAAATTGCACAAAAAGTTCAAAAAGAATGGAACAGCAAATATAATGGTTTAATCGAAATAGTTGAAGGAGATGAGTGGCATGCTGGAAACTTATCTTATCATTTAAGATCAAGACCAAAATGGTTTTATGTAGATAAAATTTTTCTTCCACTATCAGAAGATAATTATGTCGATATGATTTTTGAGGAAAGTAATTCTCGTATACGTATAATTGGAAAAAATGATTAAAGATAAATTATGAAAACTAAGATATTAATACCTATTTATAATGATTGGCAGTCAGTGTTTAAACTTTTAGAAAATATTGATTCACAAATCGATGGTTGGGATGCCGAAGTATCTGTTGTAATTATTAATGATGCATCAACAGAAAAAAAACCAAATAATAGTTCTGTATTTAAAAATTTAAAATCAGTCAAAATAATAAATATGAAAAAGAATTGGGGACACGCAAGATGTATTGCGGCGGGATTAAAATATATTTATGAAAAAGAAGAATTTGACCATGTGATACCAATGGATGGAGATGGAGAAGATCAACCAGCAGAATTAGGTTCAATTATCTGTGAAGCATATGGGTATCCAAATAATGTCATTACAGCAAATAGGATTAAAAGATCTGAGGGTTTTTTATTTAGATTTTGTTATTTACTTCATAAATTTTTAACTTTTATTTTTGCTGGACAATCTATTAAATTTGGAAATTACGCTTGTTTACCAAAACCTGTTGTAGCTCAAATGATTAAAGAGCCAGCAACATGGAGCAGTTTTTCTGGTTCATTATCAAAATTAGTTACTAGTAGACTTTCCGTTAAATCAATAAGGGGCTTTAGATATTTTGGCCCATCTAAGATGAGTTTTTTTAGTCTTATAAAACATTCTCTTTCAATTATTGCAGTGTTTAGAACTACTGTATTAATCAGAGCTATGATATTTCTAGCCGTTTATCTTTTTTTTGTTTTACAACACATTTCAGTGGTTACACTTATTCCGGTGGTCTTGGTTATTTTAATGATTATTTCAGTTTTTATTCTTTCAAGACGTGAGAATATAACCGAATTAAATAATTCTTTGGAAAATATTAGTAATATTGAAAATCTTAAATAGCTTTTATCATTGGTAGAGAATAAAAATCAGCCGTATCTATCTTAGAAGAATATTCTCTTCTCATATTCCATCTCTTATGAATCCCAGCGCTTGCAAGGCTTAAGGTTGATCTGCCATATCTATAGTTGGTATTATCAATAGATTTCATTAAACTATTTATTTTTTCATCTCTTTCAGAAGAAAATAAATTTTTATTATTAGTAGACTCAGACAAGTGGGACAACATAACTCCTGCTTTTTGATAACGGTATCCATTTTTGAAAATAGTTTCTAATGCATTAAGAGCTGATTTAACTATTTCAATACTGTTATTAGTAGCTATTGGAAAATCGACTGTTTTTGAATTTGAATAAAAACCATATTGATTTTGAAAAGGACTTGTTCTAACAAAAACAGTTATTGATTTTGTAACCAAAGACTCTGATCTAATTTTTTCTGAAGCATTTAAAGAGTAACCTGCTACTGCTTCTCTTAGTTCTTGAAAATTTTCTACTCTTTTTCCAAATGAACGTGATACAACACAACTTTTTCTTTTTGAACTTGTTACCTCTAAATCGATACAAGGAATGCCTCTAAGTTCCATAGCCGTTCTTGAACTTAGAACATTAGAACTTTTTTTAATCCATGTATTAGATTTATTTTTTAATTGTTTGGCATTATAAATTCCATTTTTATTATAAAATTTAGTTAACTGTTTTCCAACTCCCCAAATATCATTAATTTCTACCTTCTCTAGTATTGGATCAATATTTTCAATTCCCACCAAACTAACAACACCAGATTTCTTTTTTTTAGCAATGTGATTTGCAATTTTACTAAGGGTTTTAGTTTTGGCAATACCAATGCTTGTTGGTATACCTGTCCATTTTAAAACTATGCTTCTAATTTCATGCCCCACATCTTCAATTTCATTATCAGAAAAGTTTGACAAATCTAAGAATGCTTCATCAATTGAATAAATCTCTATATCTGAATTGAAACGTTTAAGAGTTCTCATGACTCTTCTTGATATATCTCCATATAAAGAATAGTTTGATGAAAAAACTTGAACATTATTCTTAACAATAATTTCTTTCTCTTTAAAATAAGGTTCACCCATTTTAATTCCTAAAGCTTTTGCTTCATTAGATCTTGAAATAATACAACCATCATTATTTGACAAAACTACTACAGGTTTTCTTCTAATTTTAGGATTGAATAATCTTTCACAGGAAACATAAAAAGAATTACAATCTATTAATGCTATTTTTTTAGTATACTGAGTGGATGACATAAGTAACAACTCCCCAAATAAAAATATCTTCTTCTGCGTTAATTAAAATTCGATCTTCAAAATTTTTAGATCCAGACGTTAAAAATTGTTTATCTTTATCTTGAATAAAACTCTTAACAATAAGCTCATCATGAACATTTGCGATAACTGTTGAAAAATTTTTTGGTGTTAAGCTTTTATCAACAACTAATAAATCACCATCATTAATACCAACATCCACCATTGATTTACCCTGAACTCTTATGATGAAGGTTGCCGGAACATTTTTGATTAAATGAACATTTAAGTCTATATCTTCCTCAATATAGTCCGTAGCAGGCGATGGAAAACCCGCGCCAGCTTTATGTAAGTAGTATGGTATTGTTAGTTTCATGTTCTTGTTTTGTTCTACTATAGATTCACTACATAGTCAATCAGGTTGTATTTTGAGTCCAAATTGGAATCGGAAGTGAATCAAAACGAGAACATTGAAACCATATTTTGTAGTATTGTGGATAACTTTAACCAAGGATAGTTTAAACTCAATATTGAAATGAAAAATAATCAATCTTTAACAGGTGGCTGTATATGTGGACAGGTAAAATATCAAATCACTGATAAGCTTCTGTTTACTCAAGCTTGCCATTGCAAAGATTGTAAAGTTTTGACTGGATCTTCGTATATTGTGAATTCAAGTGTTTTAGAAAATACTTTAATTGTAGAAGGTGAAGTTTCATCAACTGAACTTAAAGCAGGAAGTGGAGCTTCTTATAAAACATATTTTTGCACCAAATGTGGCACTTATGTCTATGCTGATTACGACTCAGCTGTTGGAAGATTAACAGTTAGAACTAAAACTTTAGATAACTCAGAAAAGTTTCCTCCTCAAGTACATATATTTACAAAAGATAAAGATCCGTGGTTAAATTTGTCAGAAGATGTTATTTGTTTTAAAGAAATGTATGATCAAAAAAAAACATGGCCAGAAGAGAGTTTAAATAGGTACAATGAATATTTAAAAGCTAATTCTAAATAATTAAATTTAAGGAGATTAAAATATGAAAAAATTAACTTGTCATTGTGGAGGAGTGGAAGCGGAAGTTAATGTTCCTGAAAAGGGATTTCAAAAAATTATGCGTTGCAATTGTTCTATCTGTAAAAGAAAAGGATACATTATAGGAGTAATTGGACCAGAAGATTTTAAACTAGTTAAAGGAGAAGAGCTTTTAACACTTTATCAATTTCATACAAAAACTGCTAAACATTATTTTTGTAAAGTTTGTGGCATTAATACACATAACCGACCAAGAATAAATCCTAAAATATTTGGAATAAATGTGGCTTGTGTAGAGGGAATTGATCCATTTAAATTAGAAAATGTTGGATTAAATGATGGAGAAAATCATCCGTTAGATCAAAAAAAATAAATTAATTCATGAAAGCTGTTAATGAGTGTTTTATAAAAGTAAAAGATGATTGTTTAAAATATATTTCTTCACAAGAAACTAAGACAGAAAAATTTAAAAATAAAGATCGAATGATAAAATCTTTTTTAATCCCAATATGTTTTTGGATTGTAAAAAAAATTAGTAAAAAAAAACCTTTAATAATTGGTTTAGCAGGAGGTCAGGGTTCAGGAAAAACCACAATTTCATCTATTTTAACTTTAATTTTAACTAAATATTTTAAATTAAATATTTTTAAAATTTCTATTGATGATTTCTATAAAACAAGATCTGAAAGAAAACTGTTATCACAAAAAAAGCACCCTTTATTGATGACTAGAGGTGTGCCAGGAACGCATGATGTTGACATGATATTAAATTTTTTTAAAAAAATAAAAAATAAAAAGTTTAAAACTTTAAAATTACCTAAATTTAATAAAGCTATTGATGATAGAGATAAAAAAAGCAAGTGGTATAAAATTATTAAAAGACCTGATATAATAATATTTGAAGGATGGTGTGTTGGGGCCAGACCTCAAAAAAATTATATGTTAAATAGATCAATAAATTCGATAGAAAAAAACAATGATAAAGAATTAATTTGGAGAAGATTTATTAACACACAGTTAAAAACAAACTATAAAAAACTTTTTACACAATTAAATTGCTTATTATATTTTAAAGTAAAAAATTTTAACTTGCTTCAAAAATGGAGAATTAAGCAAGAAAAAAAACTTTGGTTTAAATCTAAACATAAAAAAAATTTAAGAATAATGAGTAAAGGAGATGTAATAAATTTTATGCAAACTTACCAAAGAATAACTCAAAATATGTTTAAAGATGCGCCAAAATATGCCTCGATTATTTTAAATTTAAATAGTAATCATCAAATCAAATCTATAACTTATAAAAAATAATGAAAAAATTTTTTTTTATATCTATTTTATTAATATTTATTACAAATCAAGCATTTGCTATAACTTTAGTCGATGCACTAAACCAAGCATATCAAAATAATACAGAATTAAATGCCGAAAGAGAAAATATTAATGTTTCCAGGGAAGATCTTAACATTACAAAAGGAGAATATTTACCTTCTGCATCAATTACTGGAACTAAAAGCCAGGAAGATACAAATAAATTAACAAATCAATCTGGAGGTAATGCTGATATTAATGATGTAGATCCATTAACAACTTCTATTAAGTTAGAACAAAAATTAATTGATTTTGGAAGGAATGCAGAATTTAAGAAAAAAAAAATTGGGCTGAATTTAGCCGAAACAAAATTATTAAAAACTGAACAAGATATATTATATAAAGCTACAGAAGCTTTTACTGGATTAATTGTAGCCAATGAAATGTTTGAAATTAATGGAAGAAATTTAAAACTTCTTCAGAGGCAATTTGAAAGTGATAAAGAAAGATTAGAAATTGGAAAAATTACAGTTTCAGATTTGGCTCAATCTGAATCATCATTAGCAGGTGCTCAAGCACAACTCATTCAAGCTGAAAATGATGTGGTTACAAACAAATTAAATTATGAAAATGTAATTGGTAAAATTTCTGATCCAAATGGGCTCAAAAAATCATTAAAAGCTTTTGTAGCTATTCCGGAAAGCTTAAAAAACGCAATTGAATTATCTCAGTTAAATAACCCAGATATTAAAATAGCTAAGCTTGAATTAGAACAAGCGGAAAAAGATATACAAATTGCAAAATCAGATTTATCTCCTACTGCTACTTTATCTTTAGAGAGATCTTATTCAGAAGATTTGAGCACAACTTATGATGAAAGAGAAAAAGATATTTTAAAAGCAACTGTTAGCTGGCCTTTTTATTCTGGTGGAACAAAAATAGCAAAAGTTAATAAAAATCGAAATTTAAAAATTAGAAAAAAATTACTATTGGATAATGAAATTAAAAAAAATAACACAAATGTAGCTAGTGCCTGGTCAAATTTATTATCTTCCAAAAGTTTTTTGGCCTCTGTTCGTTTACAAGTAAAGGCGGCTAAGAATGCTAACGAAGGAATATCAGCAGAATATGAAAGAGGATCAAGAACTACTTTAGATGTTATTCAATCAAATACTTTTTTGTTGAATGCACAAATATCTTTAGCAAATTCTGAAAGAAATTACTTGCTGGCTCAATACAATCTTTTAAAATCTATTGGATTACTTAATAGCGACTATTTAAAACTTAAATAAAATCATTGTTTTTTAGCTATTTTAGCTATTTTAAATATTTTTATTGCTAATGAGAACAAAATGTGTACATTTAAATACATGATTCGAACACTAATTATTACAAAAAAGAGGTAAAAAATGACGAAAAATAACCTAAAAGTGGTGAAATCCACAAAAGAACAAGATTCAGAAAAAAAGGAAAAGAATAAGGCTTTAGACGCAGCAATCAGTCAAATTACAGATACTTTTGGTAAAGGCTCAGTAATGAAACTTGGCCAACAGACAGCAATGGACATTGAGTCTATTTCTACGGGATCCTTAAGTTTAGATTTGGCATTAGGAATAGGTGGATTGCCTAAAGGAAGAGTTATTGAAATTTATGGACCTGAATCATCTGGAAAAACCACTCTTGCTTTACAAGTTGTAGCCGAAGCCCAAAAAACTGGAGGTATTTGCGGTTTTGTAGATGCAGAACATGCATTAGATCCAGTGTATGCAAAAAAACTTGGAGTTGACACTGAAGAATTATTAATTTCACAACCTGATACTGGTGAGCAGGCGTTGGAAATAGCTGACACATTAATAAGATCAGGATCAGTTTCAGTTTTAGTAATAGACTCTGTCGCTGCGCTAACTCCTAGAGCAGAAATAGAAGGCGAAATGGGAGATCATCATGTAGGCCTTCAATCAAGATTAATGAGTCAAGCGTTAAGAAAACTTACAAGCTCGATTTCTAGAACAAATACAATGGTTATCTTCATAAACCAAATAAGAATGAAAATTGGAGTAATGTTTGGAAGTCCTGAAACAACATCAGGCGGAAATGCATTAAAGTTTTACTCTTCAGTTAGAATGGATATTCGTAGAATTGGAGCTATAAAAGACAAAGATCAGATTATTGGTAACTCTACAAGAGTAAAAGTAGTAAAAAATAAAGTTTCTCCTCCATTCAAAGTTGTTGAATTTGATTTAATGTACGGCAAGGGTATTAGTAAATCTGGAGAGCTGGTTGATCTTGGAGCAAAGGCAGATATAATTGAGAAGTCTGGAGCATGGTATGCTTACAAAGGCGAAAAGATTGGTCAAGGCAGAGAAAATGCTAAACTCTATTTAGAGCAGAATTCAAAAGTTGCTGCTGAAATTGAAATGGCAATTAGAGAAAAAGCTGGGGTTATATCTAAAAAAATAGATGGAAACCCTCTAGATAAAGAAAAAAGTAAAATTGATTCAAAAGAAGAAATTCCAACAAAAAAGAACTAGTTAAAAGTCATTTTTAGTTAATAAAAGGCGCTTATTTTAAGCGCCTTTTTTCCCTTACAGTTATATAGACATCAAATAAAAAAACTGTATTTTAAAAATATGGCTGGCAAATCACTAAATGAAATAAGAAATACATTTTTAAAGTATTTTGAAAAAAACAATCATACAATTGTTGAGTCCAGCAATTTAGTTCCAAATAATGATCCAACACTAATGTTTGCAAATTCAGGCATGGTTCAGTTTAAAAATGTTTTTACTGGTTTAGAAAAAAGAGATTATAAAAGAGCTACCACTTCACAAAAATGCGTAAGAGCAGGTGGTAAACACAATGATTTGGAAAATGTAGGCTATACACCAAGACATCACACATTTTTTGAAATGTTAGGCAATTTTTCTTTTGGAGACTATTTTAAAGAAAAGGCAATTAGTTTAGCTTGGGATTTAATTACAAAAGAATTTGGCATTAACAAAGACAAACTTTATGTGACAGTTTTTAAAGATGATGATGATGCATTTAATTTATGGAAAAAAGTAGCTGGTTTAAATGATAATAGAGTAATCAGAATAGCAACTTCAGACAATTTTTGGTCAATGGGTGAAACTGGCCCTTGTGGCCCCTGTTCTGAAATTTTTTTTGATCATGGTGACCATCTAAAAGGAGGATTACCAGGTGGAAAAGATCAAGATGGAGATCGGTTTATAGAAATTTGGAACTTAGTTTTTATGCAATTTGAACAAATAAATAAAGACAAAAGAATTAATTTACCAAAACCTTCTGTGGATACAGGCATGGGATTAGAAAGAGTAGCTGCTTTGCTTCAGGGAAGTCATGATAATTATGAAACTGACCATTTTAAAAAATTAATTCAATCAATATCAGAAGCAGTTAATAAAAAACCAGACAATTCAAATATTTCAAGCTTCAGAGTTATAGCAGATCATTTAAGAGCAAGCTCATTTTTAATGGCCGAAGGTGTTTTACCTTCAAATGAGGGAAGAGGTTATGTCCTTAGAAGAATTATGAGAAGAGGAATGAGACATTCTCATTTATTAGGAGCCAAAGAACCAATTTTTTTTAGTGTATTTAAAACTCTTCAAGAAGAAATGTCTGATAATTATCCAGAACTTGATAGGGCACAATCTTTAATTAAAGAAACTTTAAAAATGGAAGAAGAAAAATTTTTGGTTCTTTTAGAAAGAGGAATAAAAATTTTAAATGAAGAGATTACAAAAATAGATAAAGTGCTACCAGGGGAAGTAGCTTTTAAACTATATGATACTTATGGATTTCCATTAGATTTAACAGAAGACATAATTAAAAACAAATCAATGAAAATTGATTATGAAAAATTTCAATCTTTGATGAAAGAAAGTAAAGATTTAGCTAAGAAAAATTGGAAAGGCTCTGGTGACAGTTCTGTTGATGAAATTTGGTTTGAAATAAAAGATCGTTTAGGTCCTACCGATTTTTTAGGATATGAAACAAACAAAGCAGAAGCTGTAGTACTTTTATTATTAAAAAATAATGAAGAAATTAATCAGTTAAAAGAAAATGAAGAAGGAACAATCATTACAAATCAAACACCTTTTTATGGTGAATCTGGAGGCCAAGTTGGAGATACAGGAAAGATTTTTTCAGGGAATTTTGAGTTTGAAGTATATGATGTTCAAAAAAAGTTAGGTGATTTATTTGTACATTATGGAAAAGTCAAATCTGGAAGCATAAAACTTAATGATGCTGTAGAATTAAAAATAGACATTGAAAGAAGAGATAATATAAGAGCATATCATTCAGCAACTCATTTATTACATGAGTCACTTAGAAGAGTTTTAGGAACACATGTTACCCAAAAAGGTTCGTTAGTAGAAGCAGATCGATTGAGGTTTGATTTTAGTCATATGAAACCGGTTTCATCTGAGGAAATAGAAAAGATCGAAAAATATGTAAACTCTATGGTAGAGAAAAAAACAGATGTAAAAACCAGAATTATGACACCAAAAGAAGCAGTAAATAACGGTGCACTAGCGCTTTTTGGCGAAAAATATGGAGATGAAGTAAGAGTTTTATCTATGGGTGATGAGAGCGAAAAATATTTTTCAACTGAATTGTGCGGGGGAACACATGTTAAAAACACTGGTAATATAGGGAAATTTAAAATTATAAACCAATCATCAATAGCAGCAGGGGTTAGAAGGGTAGAAGCTTTAAGGGATAAACAGTTGCAAAACTACCTCAAAAATAAAGATAAAAAATCTGGAGAGTTTAAAGCAAAGAATGAGCAAATTATAAATAACTTAATAGAAAAAATTAAAGCACTTAAAGAAAAACCTCACTTAAACAAGGAAAAAAATCAAAGCGATATAATTAAGGAACTAAATAAACAATATGAAAAAATATTGGTTAATTCAATTTTAGAAGATAAGTTGAAAAATATTGTAAGTGATATTTCTGTAAACAACATCAAGGTTAGATTTCAAAAAATTAAAGAACTTCCATTTAAAGATTTAAGATCGTTGATTGATATCGGAAAAAAAGAATTAAGCAATGGAGTGGTTGTTGTTTATGCAATCAAAGATAATAAAATTGGTTTAGCAGTAGGAGTAACACAAGAACTTTCAAAAAAAATAGACGCAGTTAATCTTGTTAAGATTGGTTCCGAAATTATTGGAGGAAAAGGAGGAGGAGGCAGACCAGATTTTGCTCAAGCTGGAGGCTCTATAGTTGAAAAAATAGATGAATCTTTTGAAAAAATTAAAAGTTTAATTAATTAAGATCTTTTTTAAGCTTTCCATCTAATTCGTCTAAAAATTGATTAGTTGTCATATATTTATTTGAAGGTCCAACTAATATAGCTAGATCTTTTGTCATTGATCCGCTCTCAACAGTATCTATACAAACTTTTTCCAAAGTTGATGAAAAATTTATTAGTTCTTCGTTATTATCTAAATCACCTCTATGTTTTAAACCTCTTGTCCAAGCAAAAATAGAGGCAATAGGATTTGTAGAAGTTTCTTTCCCTTGTTGGTGAAGTCTATAATGTCTCGTAACAGTTCCATGGGCAGCTTCTGATTCCATAGTTCTTCCATCTGGTGCAAGAAGAACACTAGTCATTAAACCTAAGGAACCATAGCCTTGAGCAACAGTATCTGATTGAACATCTCCATCGTAATTTTTACATGCCCAAATATATTTACCGCTCCATTTCATTGCACAGGCAACCATATCATCAATTAATTTATGCTGGTATGTTATTTTATTTTTTTCAAATTCTGATTTAAATTCTTTTTCAAAAATATTATCAAAAATATCTTTAAATCTTCCATCATAAGTTTTTAATATTGTATTTTTAGTCGAAAAATAAACAGGCCATTTTTTAATCAGTCCATAGTTAAAACAAGATCTTGCAAAATCTTCTATAGATTTATCCAAGTTGTACATTGACAAAGCAATTCCTGGACCCGGAAAATTAAATACTTCATATTTTTTTTCATCTCCTCCATCTTCTGCGGTCCATTTAATTTCTAATTTACCTTTACCTGGAACTTTAAAATCGGTTGCTCTATATTGATCACCAAAAGCATGTCTACCAATTATAACTGGGTCTGTCCAAGATGGAACAAGCTTAGGAATATTTTTACAAATTATTGGTTCTCTAAAAACAGTACCACCAATGATATTTCGAATAGTTCCATTAGGAGAGCGCCACATTTTTTTTAAATTAAATTCTTTAACTCTGGCCTCATCGGGTGTTATTGTTGCACATTTAATTCCAACACCATTTTTTTTTATAGCTTTAGCGCAATCAATTGTGATTTGATCGGATGTATTATCTCTACTTTTTATGCCTAAATCAAAATACTCTATACCTAAATCTAAATAAGGTAGGATCAGCTTATTTTTGATAAAATCCCACATCACCCTTGTCATTTCATCTCCATTTAACTCAACGACTGTGTTTTTTACCTTAATTTTACTCATATTTGACTATATATCTTAATAATTGAATTATGGAGTTTTATATACATATTAATGAACAATTATCAATTTAAAGATTATGTTAGACAAGATTTTTCCAAAGATTCACCCCGAAGGATATAAATTTTTAGTTATAGCCGTTGTACTAACAATTTTTTTATATTTTTTTAGTAGCTTCCTAGGTTTGTTAAGTTTGTTTTTAAGTGTGTGGGCATATTATTTTTTTAGAGATCCAGAAAGAATATCTATTAATGATGATAATTATTTGGTTAGCCCGGCAGATGGCTTAGTACTTCAAGTTTATGAAACTTTAGGACCAAAAGAATTAGGTTTAGAAGATAAAAAATTTACAAAAGTAAGTATTTTTATGAATGTTTTTGATTGTCATGTAAACAGAACTCCTTGTAATGGAAAAATTTCTGAAATAGTATATAAACCTGGAAAATTTTTTAATGCTTCACTTGATAAAGCAAGCGAAGATAATGAACGTAATTACTATAAAATTATCAATAGTCAAGGAGAAGATGTTATTGTGGTACAAATAGCAGGGTTGTTGGCTAGAAGAATAGTATGTGAAGTATCAAAAGATCAGAATTTAAAACAAGGTGATAAAATTGGAATAATTAGATTTGGAAGTAGAGCAGATATTTATTTTGAAAATTATATTCCTCTTGTCAAAGTCAATCAAAAAACAATAGCTGGAGAAACATTATTAGCAAAAAAATAACATATGGAACAACCAAAAAAAAATTTTAAGATTGTGTCTGATAGAAAAGCACGAATGATTTTACCAAACATGCTTACTTTAATTGGAGTTTGTATTGGTCTTAGCTCAATTAAATTTGCTTTAGATGCAAAATTTGAACTTGCGATAATTGCAATTATTTTTGCTGGCTTGATTGATGGCCTAGATGGTAGAATAGCCAGACTAATAAAAGGTACATCGAAAGTTGGAAAGGAACTAGATTCATTAACTGATGTTATAAGTTTTGGCGTAGCACCATCTTTTATCATGTATTTTTGGTCATTAAATAATTTGGGAAAATTTGGATGGTTGCTTTGTTTAATTTATGTAGTGTGCGTAGCTTTAAGACTTGCTAGATTTAATATTAGTTCTAATGATGAACCTTCTTGGAAAGATAATTTTTTTGAAGGTGTACCGTCACCAGCAGGTGGAATTCTTGTACTAATGCCATTAATATTAAGTTTAAGCGAATTTAATTTTTTTACTATAAGCTATAATATTTTAGTTCCAGTATTTTTTATTTCAGTTTCATTTTTATTGATAAGCAAGCTTCCAACTTATTCATTAAAAAAAATTATAATTCCTCGAAGTACGACGGTATTTTTGTTATTTGGTATAGTTTTATATTTTGGACTACTATTGATTTATCCTTTTAAAGTTATTTTCTTAAGTGGATTTATTTATTTAGGCCTTATTCCAATAAGCTTTTTACACTATCGAAAAATTTATAAACAAAAAAGTGTTGATCAAGCCAAAAATGATGAAGATGAACTTGAAGATATGTTGTAGATGAAAAAAAATGCAATTGTTTCTTTAGCAGATTCAAATTATTTTGAATTATTAAATGAATTATTAGACTCAATAATTAGATTTGAAAAAAGTAAAAATGTTGCAATCTGTATTTTAGATGCTGGTTTAACTGAAGATCAAAAATCATTATTAGCAAAAAAAGTAGACGAAATTAAATCAGCGGAATGGGATATAGATATACCAACATTTAAAGTTATAGGAAAAGAATGGTTAAAAAGTCAAGTTTCAAGGGCATTTTTACCACGATATTTTCCTAACTATGAAAAATATTTGTGGATTGATTGTGATGCATGGGTAAACGATTGGGGTTCAGTTGAATTATATTTTGAAGCTTGCAATAATGGAAAACTTGGCATTACCCAAACATTAGGACCTGGCTATAAGATTACATCTAAAGTTAAATGGCTATTTGGAAAATTTGCTATAATTAAATCTCAAAATTTTAAACATGCAATTACTTCTAAAATTGATTTAAATAAAGCTAGAAAATTAGCTTTTGCTCCACATATTAATATTGGTGTTTTTTCATTAGAACATAACTCACCTGGGTGGAATTCATGGCAAAAAAATCTTCAACAAACATTAAAATCTGGAAAGATTTTTGGTTCAGAGGGTCTTGCAATTAATATGAGTGTTTATATTGACAATATTGATACTGAATTTTTACCATTAAATTGCAATTGGATAGCAAGTAACCTTCTTCCTAAATATGACGAAAACTTAAAAACATTTGTTGAGCCTTATCTTCCAAATTACAAAATAGGTATTATGCACTTAGCAGCTGGCATTTGGGATGGTGATAAAGATATGAGATTAAATAAAAATGTAAGGATTAATGTAAAAACTTTACAAAATAATGTACAATCAAAGAGTCTTAGATTTGGCAACTAATTGAAAAAAAATAAAATTTCAAAAAACTGGATCAATAAACAAAAAAGAGATATCTACGTTAGACAGTCGAAGATTGATGGTTATAGATCTAGAGCTGTATATAAATTAATTGAAATTGATGAGAAGTTCAAAATTTTTAGAAATGGAATTTCAATAATTGATCTTGGAGCAGCTCCTGGAAGTTGGTCGCAATACGCGTCGAAAAAAGTCAAAAATGGTAAAATTGTATCTATAGATTTAAAAGATATGGAAAAAATTGACAATATTGCTCAGATTAAAGGAGATTTTACAGAAAAAAAAAATCAATCCAAAATAAAAGATTTATTGAAATTTAAGGCAGATGTTGTTTTATCAGATATGGCAGCAAACACTACAGGAATTAAAAACATTGATTCAGTTTACATAAGTGAATTATGCAAAGAAGCGATGTTGTTTTCTAGAGAAATGTTAAATAATAGTGGTAAGTTTGTATCAAAAATTTTTATGGGATCTACATTTAACGAAATAGTTATAAATGCAAAAATAATTTTTAAAGAAGTCAAAATTTTTAAACCAAAATCCAGTCGAAATAAATCTAAAGAAAGTTTTATTATTTGTAAAAATTTAAGAAAGAAAGAAGATATTAATGTTTAGTAAATTAAAATTAGTTTTAGGTATTATTTTATTTTTTAATTTTTTTAATTTAGCAATATCAAAAGAAAATTTTTTTATTGATGCTAAAAATAAATTTGATTCAAAACAATTAGAAGAATCAAAATTTTTGTTTCAGAGAAATATTGTATTTAATCCTAAAGATGCACAATCATATTTATACTTAGCAAAAATTTATAATTCTGAAGAAAATGAGAAAGAAGAAGAAAAAAATTTAAAAACGACATTATTGTTAGAGCCAGACAACGAAGAAGCGATGTATATGATGATTAATATCGCATTAAAAAAATCAAATTATTCTAGAATTAAAAACTTGATTAAAGATTTTAATATAATCTGTATAAAGCTTTGTGAAAAAACAGAAACTATCAATAAAAAATTAAAAAACATTGAGCCCGAAAATGAGTCTAAACAATAATTTAGACAAAATTGTAAATAATATTAAAAGAATTAATAGATTGGCTCATAATACAATGCCTAAGCCATTAAACACAACTAAGTTAAAGTAAAATGCTTTCATCAAAAATAAAAAATATTATAAAAAAAAAAAATAAAAAAAAAATAGTTTGTCTTACTGCGTATTCAAAAAATGTAGCAGAAATTTTAGATAATCACTGTGATATTGTTTTAGTTGGAGATTCTTTAGGTTCTGTTCTTTATAATTATGATACAACCAGAAAAGTTTCTTTAGGCACAATGATTGAACATTCTAAAAGTGTAAAGAAAGGAATTAAGAAAAGTCTTATGGTAGTTGATATGCCTTATCATACTTACAGAAATCCTAAAGAAGCACTTAAAAATGCTAAAAAAATTATTTATGAAACAGGATGTGATGCAGTCAAATTAGAAGGTGGGAATAAAATAATAAAAATTATTAAGCATTTAATTAAAAATAAAGTTCAGGTTATGGGACACATAGGCCTTCTTCCTCAATCGCAAAAAGGAAAATTCAGATTTAAAGGAAAAAATGAAACTGAGAAAAATAAAATTATTAACGATGCTAAAATTCTTTCTTCTTCAGGTGTTTTTTCAATTGTACTAGAATGTGTTGAAAAATCTTTAGCAAAACAAATTACAAAATTAATAAAAGTACCAACAATAGGAATTGGTGCCTCTGTTTATTGTGATGGTCAAGTTTTAGTCACTGATGATTTATTAGGTCTAAATTCTACCAACTTCAGATTTGTAAAAAAATACGTAAATCTAAGAAGGATTATTGATCAATCTGCAAGATTATTTAAGCAAGAAGTTATTAAAAAATCTTTTCCAAAAATAAAAAATAGTTATTAAGTCTAAAAATACTTTTTAAAGGTTTCATTTATTTGTAGAACACCATAATCATCCAGACCACCAATTATTAATTGCATAGCAACTATAAGAATAACAAAAAGCCCAACATATCCTATCCATTTATTTTTTTGAATATATTCTGCAAAGTACGTTGCGATAGCTCCAATTAAAATAACAGATAAAAATAAACCAAATATCATTAGGCTTAAATTATCTTTAGCAGCACCTACAACGGCAATAACATTATCAAAACTTAAAGTTAAATCAGCTATAATTACTTTATACATACCTTCTACAAAAGAAGGTTCTTTCGATGCTTTAGTTGGAGATTTGATCTTCTTTTTTTCCCCAAATAAATCTTGTCTAAGGTCATTTACAATCCAAACCAATAAAGCTCCTCCAATAATTTTAATCATAGGAAACTGAAATAAATATGTTGCAGAAAGAGCAAACATAATTCTAAAAAGAAATGCTGCGAAAACACCATACATGATTATTTGTTTTCTGTTTTTTGGAGCAAAATTTGCAGCTATAAGACCAATGATTATGGCATTGTCTGCAGCCATAATTATATCTATGAAAATAATTTGTATAAATATTATGGATTGTTCAATCACAATTTTAATTTTTATATATTATAAATATCAAAACAATTTAGTTCAACTAGTAGTTGTCGTCTTTGTTATTTTAAAAATTTATCATCCGCTATATTTATTTATAAATTACATAGGTTTTACTATGTTTATTTGCTTAATATTTAATTTTTTTGAAAATTTAGATTTACAGTTTAACAAAAAGCTCATAGCTTTATTTTTTTTAAACGTATTAAGGGGGAGAATATTATGGGTAGATCATCTAAACTCTACAATAAAGATTTAGCACCAACACCAAAGAACGATAAAAACTGGGGTTGGTTTGAGATTTTTAACGTTTGGGCAAATGATGTTCAAAGTTTGTTTGGATATACTTTGGCGGCATCATTATTTTTAGCTTCAGGCTTAAACGGTTGGGCTGTATTTCTTGCATTAATTCTTGCAGGATTTTTTATAATGTGGCTTGTTAACTTATCGGGTAAACCAAGCGTTAAACATGGGATTCCATATCCTGTATTTGCAAGAGTTAGTATGGGTGTATTTGGAGCAAACTTTCCAGCTATGGCCAGAGGACTTGTTGCAATGTTCTGGTATGGAGCACAAACTTATGCAGCATCAACGGCTGTTGCACTTTTAATTTCTGGAGTAACAGGATCAAGTGGTAGTGGAAATTTCTTAGGAATGACAAATATAATGTGGATATCATTTATATTTGTTTCAGGTTTTCAAATTTATTTGTTCTGGCAAGGAATAGATTTAATTAAAAAATTTTTAAACTTTGCAGGACCAGCAGTTTATATAGTTATGATATTTTTAATGTTAGCTATCTGGGCTAAAGCTGGCGGAGGACTTTTATCAGAAGTCGGTAATATATTTTCTGGTGGAGCGAGATCAGGAGGATTTGAAGGTTTAGGATCCTTTGGTGCTTTCGTTGCAGTCTTTTCAATAATGGTAGGATATTTTGCAGCAGTAGTAATCAATTTTGGTGACTTTGCTAGATTTGTTAAAAATGAAGATGAAATGAAAAAAGGAAACCTGTGGGGTTTAGTAGGTAACGTTGTTTTCTTTTCTTTCATTACTTTAATGATCACTGGAGGAACAATTGCAGTATTTGGGGAATATATTGCTCAACCAACAGATATGGTAGCAAAAGTTGATAACATGTTTTTAACTCTTGTAGCAGCATTTGCATTCTTTTCAGCTACAGTTGGAATTAATATGGTTGCAAACTTTATACCACCTGCATATGACCTTGCTAACCTAATCCCTAGTAAAATAAATTTTAGAGTAGGTGGATTAATTACAGCAATATTTGGTTTTATTATAGGTGGATTATGGGTATCAGTAATTACACAAATGGGAATGTTTCCTTTTGTAAATACACTTGGAGCAATTCTTGCACCTGTATTTGGTATCATGATAACTGATTATTATATTATCAAAAAAGAAAAACTTAATGTTGATGATTTATTCAACGCTAGTCGAAAAGGAAGATATTACTATAATGATGGCTTTAACCACAAAGGAATGTTAGCTTGGTTAATATCTGGCTACATTGCTGTTGGTACAGTTTGGCCAAACATCTTAATTTTTGATGGATTAATAAGTTTCTTCGCTAATTTAGGCGGAGGTGGAGGATATGCTTGGATGATTGGAGCAGCTTTAGGTGCTTTAATTCACCTAAGTATTTCATCAAAAAAATAAAACAAGCATCTTTTAATTAATTTAAAAACTCGTCGCATTAATTTGCGGCGGGTTTAATATTCTAGAATAATTTTTTCTTTTTCTAAATTTTCAATAACCAAATTGTTTCCTGGACCTTGTCTATCGACAACTAAAAAATTCATATTTTCAGTCGATATTAATGGAAAATGCCAAATTCCAGGTTTATAATTTATTCCAATTCCTGGTGAAATTATAAAAGATTCAATTTTTTCAATTTCTGGTTTGTTATTCTGAGGAGCAACAAATGCAAGAAAAGTTGTTTCTTTCATCGGGATAAATGCCTGACTTCCTAAAGGATGTTTTTCCATCATATCAATCTTCATTGGAAAATTTCTTTTTAGAGCTGAAAATATACTTACTATGGTTTTTCCTTGATCTTTTAAAGTATTAATATTTGCTAAATCATCAAATCTTTTTGCATATCCACTGTTTATATCAATTGGTTTTACATTATTTGTTGAGATTAAATCTCCATACTTGGCAAAATTTTCTTTACTTATTTTTTCTGGTTTAAAAATTTTTTCTATCATTCAGCCTTTCCAAAAACTCTAATTCTCGAAATTCCTCCATCAGGAAAAATATTTATTTTTATATAATTTATTTTTTTATTTTTCATTAAATTATTTTTAAAATTATGTTTCTGATGAGCATATAAATTTACTTTACTCAGCAATAATTTCCATTTTTTTGAGTTATTAACAATAGCTCTACTAGAAATTTTTTTATTTATAAGTGCAGCCTGTATAGAGCATTTATCTGGATAATTGCCCTTGAAGTGATGAGTATCAATTTGAATTTTGTTAATTTTACCAGCTGCAGCACATTTGATAATAAGCCAATCAAAATTTTTTCCTCTACTTCTTCTTGTTTCCCATCCATCTCCCATATTTTTTCCCTTCCCAGGCGCAAGAATATTTTCCGCTCTTCCAAAATGTTCATTATTACATGCAATTGGTGTTGCACCATGTATTACGGAGGTAAGGTTTAATATCTTTCCAGTGAAATTTTTTAATATTTTCATTGAACCATAAATTCTTATTCTAGCAATACCTCCATCCGGATAAATATTTAGTTTTATATGAGTAAAAATGGATTTATTTTTAATATTAAAAAAATGATGACTATTTGCTTTAGTAGGTTTTTTTTTTAAAATTGTTGTCCATTTTGAATTTTTATTTGGTAATTTTTTTTTGCTAAAGCATGCTTGTAATGAAATTTTGTTTGGTTGATTTCCAGAAAAATATGATGTGTCTATATCTATTTTGCTTATTTGACCTGGTTTGCCTAACTTTAGAATTAAATAATCATAGCCTTTTCCTCTTTTTCTTCTTGTTTCCCATCCATCCATCCATTTACCATGCTTATCAAAAACTCCTTCTTTAAATACTGGTGGCCAGGGGTTTATAATTCTTTTTGCTGGAGCAAAAAATTCATCTGTTTTATATACAATTTTTGAACCTAAACGAGATTGAGCTAAGTCAATTAATCCATTTAATAAGTTATAATTATTTTTACTCATGAAAATTTATATATTGGAGTAATTTTTTATCCAGTGTTTAGCAATGTCAATTCTTTTACAAATCCATACATTTTGATGTTTTTGTATATATTCTAAAAACTTTTTTAGAGATTGGATTCTCCCAGGTTTTCCAATTAATCTGCAATGTAATCCTACTGACATCATTTTTGGGTTTGTTTTTCCTTCTTCATATAGCGCATCAAAACTGTCCTTTAAATAATTAAAAAAATGTTCACCAGTATTAAAGCCTTGATTGGTTGCAAATCTCATATCATTATTGTCCAGAGTGTAAGGTATAATTAGCTGTTTTTTATTCTTACGAATTTCCCAATAAGGTAGATCGTCACTATATGAATCACTATCATATAAAAAACCACCATCTTCAAAAACTAAATCTCTAGTATTAGGGCTACATCTACCAGTGTACCAACCCAAAGGACGTTTACCAAAAATTTTCTTTATTGTTTTGATAGCAAGTTTCATATGTTTTTTTTCCTTAGGCTTACTAATATTTTGGTAATCAATCCAACGCCAACCATGTGAGGCTACTTCATAATCTGCATCTTTTATTGCACTGCAGATCTCTAAATTTCTTTCTAGGGCCATAGCAACACCAAATATCGTAATTGGTATTTTTTTTTCTTGAAACAATTTATGCAATCTCCAAAAACCACTTCGTGAACCATATTCATATAAAGACTCCATATTAATATGTCTTCCTCTGATTGGTTGTGCG
>CACJXT010000007.1 GCA_902597425.1 uncultured Pelagibacteraceae bacterium
AGATAAGGAGTCTCCATTATTTCCTGTAAGAGCCACCACTTTAATGAAAAAATACAACATTTCTGAAGGTAAGAATCTAGGAATTATGCTAAAAAAAATTGAAAATAAATGGTTGGATAACAATTTTCAAATTTCAGAAAAAGAAATTCAAAAACTTATAAAGAATTAAATATATTTAACATCTTTAATTGCAAAATTTTTAATTCCAACAGGAGTAGTTATTTCAACTAAATCATTTTTATTTTTACCAATCAAACCTTTACAAATTGGTGATTGGAAATATAACAGTTTATTTTTTAAGTCTGCTTCGTCTTTACCAACTATTTTATAGCTAATTTTTTCTCCAGTATCTAAATTTTCGAGGTAAACAGTTGAACCAAAAATAACCTTACCATCATTTTGTATTTTTGTTACATCGATAACGTTTGCCCGAGCAATTATATCGTTAATTTGTTCTATTCTTCCTTCATTATGTGACTGTTGTTCTTTAGCTGCATGATATTCTGCATTTTCTTTTAGATCACCATGCGATCTAGCTTCAGCTATTGCATCAACTATTTCAGGACGTTTTTTTTCTTTTAAAAAAATTAATTCCTTTTTTAACTGCTCTAATCCCTTAATAGTTATTGGTTCCTTTTCCATATTATTTCCACTTTGTAATTGGAGGCAATGACATTAAAATTCCTTCAATATTTCCTCCTGTTTGCAATCCAAACTTTGTTCCTCTATCATAAAGTAAATTAAATTCGGCATATCGACCTCTTTTAATGTACTGCAATTCTTTTTCTTTTAAATTCCATTTTTTTTTATATTTTTTTTGTATAATTGATTTAAAAATTGTTTTGAAAACAAGACCTACATCTCTTACGAATGCAAAATCTTTTTCCCAATTATCTTTTTTATAATCAAAAAAAATTCCACCAATGCCTCTAGTTTCTTTTCTGTGAGGTAAATAAAAATATTTATCACACCATTTTTTATACTTCTTATAATAATTTTTATTATGCTTATTACATGTTTTTTTTAACTCATTATGAAACCATTTTTTTTCTTTAGGGTCATTTACACATGGAGTTATATCTATTCCTCCACCAAACCATCCAAATGTTGTATGAATATATCTTGTATTAAAGTGCATTGTAGGTATATGTGGATTTTTCATATGCATTACAATTGATATTCCTGATGCCCAAAAATTTGGAATATTTTTTGCTCCAGGAATATTTTTTCTCATTTCTTTAGTAAATTTTCCATAAACTTCAGAAAAATTTACCCCTACTTTTTCAAATATTCTTCCATTTTTTAATATTCTGTATTCACCACCACCTTCATCAATTTTAGCACTTTTATCCCAACTTTTTGAAATAAATCTTGTAGATTTATTTTCTATAATTTCAATTTCATTGCAAATTATATCTTGTAATATTTTAAACCAATTTCGAGAAAGTTTTTTTTGAACTTCTTTATACATTGTTAAAAAATTTATTTTGTCTTAAATTTTCTGCAAGAATTATTGCTACTGATGAAGCAATATTTAAAGATCTTTTATTATCTACCATAGGTATTTTTAACTTATTATTTATAAGGACATGAATTTTTTTTGGAACACCAGCACTCTCACGACCAAATAAAATTGTATCATTAATTTTAAAATTAAATGTAGCATACGATACAGATGCCTTTGTTGTCATTAAGATTACTCTTTGGTTTTTTTTGGACTTAAAAAATTCTTTATAGTCTTGATAAAATTTAATCATTTTTTTATCCATATAGTCCATTACTACTCTTTTAAGCCTTTTATCGTTAAACAAGAATCCACATGGCTCAATAATTTCTAAATCTGCACCAAGGCAAGAACAGATTCTAATGATTGCCCCAGTATTTTGCGGTATATCGGGTTCATAAAGCGCAATTTTTGGTCTTAATTTCATTGTTTCATGTGACATTGTTGTCGCAGATAAATAACTATTTTCTTATATGAAATCATATATTAGAGATAGGAATAAGCATAATTATTAAATATGTCTGATCAAGAAAAAACAAAAAGAAGAGATTTTTTATTTACAGCTTCTTATGCCCTTGGTGCAGTCGGTGTTGGTGCAGCTGTATGGCCACTAATAGATCAGATGAATCCGGATAGTTCAGTAAAAGCTCTAGCGAGTACTGAAGTAGATATAAGTACAATCGAACCTGGAAAATCAATAACTGTCCTTTGGAGAGGAAAACCAGTTTTTATAAAGAGACGAACTAAAGACGAAATAGCAGAAGCAAAAGCAGTAAAATTGGAAGACTTAATACATCCTGAGAAAGATGAAGATAGAGCAAAAAATTCTGAATGGTTAGTGATGATAGGAGTGTGCACTCATCTTGGGTGTGTGCCTTTAGGAGATAAGGGTGAGTATAATGGCTGGTTCTGCCCATGCCATGGATCACATTATGATACTTCAGGTAGAATTAGAAAAGGACCTGCTCCAACAAATCTGGAAATACCAAAATATGAATTTGTTAATAGCAATACAATTAAAATTGGATAACAACTAAATGAGCAATCATAACTATGTTCCGTCATCAAAATTAGGCAAATGGTTTAATGATAGATTGCCTTTATTATCTCTTAGCGCACATGTAACAGAGTATCCAACACCAAAAAATTTAAATTATTGGTGGACCTTTGGTGGAATACTAACTTTCTGTTTAGTTGCTCAAATTATTACAGGCATTGTATTGGCAATGCATTATGTGGCTCAAGCCGATCTAGCGTTTGCAAGCGTGGAGCATATCATGAGAGATGTAAATTACGGATGGCTAATAAGATATTTTCACGCAAATGGTTCATCGATGTTTTTCTTAGCAGTTTACATTCATATATTTAGATCTTTGTATTATGGATCTTATAAGTCACCAAGAGAGGTTATATGGATCTTGGGAATGATGATATATTTTTTAATGATGATGACAGCATTTATGGGGTACGTCCTACCTTGGGGACAAATGAGTTTTTGGGCGGCAACAGTAATTACTAACTTATTTAGTGCCGTTCCTTTAATAGGAGAAAGTATTACCAATTGGTTATGGGGAGGTTATGCCGTAGATAGCCCAACATTAACAAGATTTTATGCGTTACATTATCTTTTTCCATTTTTAATTTTAGGTCTGGTAATTTTACATATTTGGGCTTTGCATATTCCAGGAAATAACAACCCAATAGGTATTGATATTAAAAAACCATCAAAAGACACAGTTCCTTTTCATCCTTATATAGTAATTAAAGATTTGTATGCTTTGTTAATTTTTTTAATATTATTTGCTTTTTTTGTTTTTTATGCACCTAATTTATTAGGGCATCCAGATAATTATATTGAAGCAAACCCATTAGTTACCCCAACTCATATTGTTCCAGAATGGTATCTTTTGCCTTTTTATGCAATCTTAAGATCAGTGCCTGATAAGCTTTTAGGAGTTGTTGCAATGTTTGCTTCAATTTTTGTTTTAGTAATATTGCCTTGGTTAGATACCTCAAAAATTAAATCTGCAGTTTTTAGACCTTTGTATAAACAATTTTATTGGATACTTGTATTGGATGTTTTTTTGCTCGGCTATATGGGGGCAATGCCAGCGGAAGGTTTATATTTATTAGTAGCAAGAGTTGCTACAGCTTATTATTTTATACATTTTATAATAATACTTCCTATTTTAGGTTTTAAGGAAAAAACAATACCATTGCCATTAAGTATTTCAGAGCCTGTATTAAATGGAACTCCAAATCTAGAAGAAAATAATAAAACTAGTACATAATAATAGAAACTATGAAATTTTTTTTTAAAACAATTTGCATCTTTTTTGTTTTAATCGCTTTTAATATTCAAAAAGTTGAAGCCGAGGAAAATACAAAAGTTTTAAAAGTTGAATGGAGTTTTAAAGGTTTATTTGGAAAATTTGATAGAGCTTCCTTGCAAAGAGGATATCAGGTTTATGCAGAGGTTTGCGCATCATGTCATTCAATGAAACATTTAAGTTATAGGAACTTAGCAGAGAAGGGTGGTCCCGAGTTTTCTAAAGATCAAGCAAAAGCAATAGCATCAAATTTTGAGTTAACAGATGGACCTAATAGTGACGGAGAAATGTTTACTAGACCGGCCAAACTTTCGGACAAATTTGTTGAACCATATCAAAATATTGAAGAGGCCAAAGCATCAAATGGTGGAGCTTACCCACCAGACATGTCTGTATTAGTTAAAGCAAGAAGTGGAGGAGCTAATTATATTTATTCTGTTTTAGTTGGCTATGACGATCCCCCAACTGACGTAACTTTAGATGATGGCGTTTATTACAATACCTACATGATAGGAAATAAAATAATGATGCCAAATCCATTAACTGAAGGTTTGGTAGAGTATAATGATGGAACAAAAGCAACAGAAGAGCAAATGGCAAAGGATGTTACAACATTCCTTACTTGGGCTGCGGAACCTCATCTAGAAGCAAGACATAAAATTGGCTTTAAAGCAATTATATATTTAATTATTTTAAGTATTTTAGCCTACTTTAGTATGAAAAGGTTATGGTCACGTATTGAACCTAAAGTTTAAAACATCTCCATCTTTAACAATATAATCTTTACCTTCTAGTCTCATTTTCCCTTTTGTCTTGGAATTAATCCAGCCTTGATTTTCTATAAAATCATTAAAAGCAACTGTTTCAGCTCTAATGAAACCTTTCTCAAAATCTGTATGAATTTCACCGGCTGCTCTAGGAGCAGTGCAATTTTTTTGGATAGTCCATGCTCTCGTTTCTTCAGGACCTGAAGTAAAATAAGTTTGAAGTTCTAAAATATTATAACCTTTTTGGATTAATTTGTTTAAGCCTTTGTCTTTTAATCCAATCATTTTCATATATTTTTCTTTTTCTTTATTTTCTAATCGGTTAATTTGATTTTCAATATCTGCAGATATTATTATTGTATTTTTTTCTCCAAATTTTTTTATGAAAACTTCGGTATATTTATTTCCACTTTCAATGCTTTTTTCATCTACATTGCATACAAAAATTTTTGGTTTTATTGACAATAATCCAGTTTGATTTATTGTTTTATTATCAAATTGATCTTTTAAAACATTAAGATTATTATTATTTATTGAATCTAGAGCAATTTCCAATATTTTTAGTTGGTTATTGTCAATATTTTTCTTATTTTTTTTATCCATTCTATTTTGAAGAGATTCTAAATCTGCAAGCATCATTTCAGTCTCAATAATTTCTAAGTCTCTTATTGGATCTACATTTAGATTAACATTTTGAATATCGTCAGAGTCAAAACATCTAATCATGTGAATAATTGCATCAGTCTCTCTTATGTGTGACAAAAATTTATTTCCTAAGCCTTCACCTTTTGAAGCACCTTTTACAAGGCCAGCAATATCGACAAAAGAAATAGTAGTATTTATTTTTTTTTTTGAATTAGAAATTTTTACTAATTGATCCAGTCTATCATCAGGCACTGGTACAACACCTATATTTGGATCAATTGTGCAAAAAGGAAAATTTTCAGCTTGAGCTTTACTTGAATTTGTTAGCGCATTAAACAAAGTTGATTTACCAACATTTGGCAGACCCACAATTCCGCATTTAAAACCCATTTACTTGTCGTTAACTGTACTAGAAAATAAGTCTAATTTTTTGTCAAGCAGGATAGTTAAAGATTTAATTATGTTATCAATAATTTTTTTTAATTCTTCTTTTTCTTCTTCATCAAAATCTTTAAGAACATGATCTGTAACAGCAATTTTTGTTTTTGGTTTACCTATTCCCACTCTTACTCTTGAATAATCTTTTCCAATAAATCTATCTATCGATTCAATTCCATTATGCCCAGCACTTGTACCACCAAATTTTGTTTTAATTTTTCCAAAATCAATATCGAGGTCATCATGAAAAACAATTACATTTTGAGCATCTATTTTGAAATATTCTATTAATTCACGTATACATATTCCTGAGTTGTTCATAAATGTTAAAGGTTTAATAGCATAAATTTTTTTTTCATTAATTTTTCCAGTTGTAAGCAAACCTTTAAATTTTGGTTTTTGTTTTGATAGATCAAACTTTCTATTTATAGCGTCAATTATTTTAAAACCTATATTGTGCCTATTATTTTCACTGTTGGGAGTTGGATTGCCTAAACCTACGAATAAAAACATAATTTTTTATAATAGAAACTGGTAATTTTCACTATTTTTGATTATTTTTTTTCTGTGGATGTTTTTTTAGTGATGTCTTCTTTTTTATCACTTTTTTCTTTTTTAACATCTTTTGCGTCTTCTTTTGTATCACTATCTGCTGTAGCTTTAGCTTCTCCTTCAGCAGTTTCTGTAGTAGCCTCAGTTCCTTCAGCACCTTCCTCACCTTCAGTTGCTTCAGCAGGTTTTTCAGGCTCTTTCATAATTGTAGGTGCAGCAAGTGTTGCAACAACAAAATCTCTTCCTTGAATTGTTGGAGTAACATTTTCGGGTAGCTTAATAGAAGATATTTTGAAACTTTCACCAATATCTACCCCATCAAGATCTACAATTAATTCTTTAGGAATATTTTCAGTAGGACATTTTAATTCAACTTTTCTTCTTACAATGTTTAATACTCCACCTCTTTTTAAGCCTGGTGATTTTTCGTTGTTTATAAATTTTACTGGAATTTCTATAATTATTTTTGATCCTTTAACAACTCTCAAAAAGTCTACATGCATTGGTTCATCTGAAACTACATCAAATATTATGTCTCTTGGCAGAACGCTTTGAGTTTTACCTTCAATATTTAAAGTTAATATATTGGATAGAAAATCTTCTTTCTCCACTAATGATTTAAAGATCTTTTTTGAAATAGAAATTTTTTGGTTTTGATCTTTACCACCATATATTATACCTGGTACAATACCTTTTGCTCTAAGAGCATTAATTTCCCCCTTAGATTTTGTATTTCTTACAGTAACTTCAATTGAATTCATAAAAACAAAGTTTTTTAACTTATGTTCTTTGATAACTCAAGAAAATTATTTGAATAAATCGGAAACAGAAGTGGAATTTGAGATTCTTTTAATTGCTTCTCCCATTAAGTTCGATACTGTCAAAACTTCAATGTTTTGAGCATTCTTAACCTTTGTAACATTATCGATGGTATCAGTTATAACTAATTTTTTAATTAATGATTTTTTAATTTTTTGAATTGCTTCTCCACTTAAAACTCCGTGAGTAACATATACATAAACATTTTTTGCTCCTCGATCTTTAAGAGCTTTCGCAGCATTTACAATCGTTCCACCTGAGTCAATTATATCGTCAACCATAATACAAGTTTTATTTTTTACATTACCTATTATATTCATTACTTTAGACTTGCCAGGCGCAGGTCTTCTTTTGTCAATAATTGCCAATCCAACATCTAATAATTTTCCGAGAGCCCTAGCTCTTTCTACCCCACCGACATCTGGAGCTACACAAATAATATTTTTATCTTTTATATTTTTTTTAACATGTCTTGCAAAAATAGGTGTACCAAATAAGTTGTCAACCGGGATATCAAAAAAACCTTGAATTTGACCAGCATGAAGATCAACTGTAACAACTCTATCTGCTCCAGCCTTTGTAATTAAATTTGAAACTAATTTTGCTGAAATGGATGTTCGTGGCACTACTTTTCTATCTTGTCTTGCATAACCAAAGTAAGGAATAACTGCTGTAATATTTTTTGCAGAAGATCTTTTAAGAGCATCAATGCACAACAATAACTCCATTAAGTTATCATTAGCAGGCGAAGATATAGATTGAATTATAAAAATACTATTTCCTCTAATATTTTCATTTATTTCTATGTAGATTTCGCCATCAGCAAACTTTCTTATGCTTGAATTTACAAGTTTAGTCTTCAGATATTTTGCAATCTTTTTACTTAAATTTTTATTACTATTTCCAGT
Source organism: uncultured Pelagibacteraceae bacterium (assembly GCA_902597425.1). Classification (GTDB taxonomy): domain Bacteria; phylum Pseudomonadota; class Alphaproteobacteria; order Pelagibacterales; family Pelagibacteraceae; genus Pelagibacter. Next base: position 7,964 of record CACJXT010000007.1, read on the forward strand.
TAGTAACTTCATTGAGATTCTCTAATTAATCATAATTACTGAAATATTTCTACCATAATCATTTTCTTTATTTTGAATAGATCTTCTTGCACTAAAAAAATTGTTTTTTGGATCAAAAGTATTTTTTTTAATTATATCTAAGTTTTTAATGCCCTGTTTTTTTAAATGATAGTAAACATACTTATTTAGGCCAAAATATGTTTTATTTTTTCTTATTTTAAAAAAAAATTTGCTTTGTTTGTCTTTTTTGAGAAATTTACCTTTAAAATCTTTTTGTACTTCGTAGCTTTTTTCCGAAATACTTGGTCCAACGGCAGCAACTAGATTTTTAGTATTACTTCCTTTTTTTATAAAGAATTTTACAACTTTTTTAATTATACCTTTATAGACACTTTTCCAACCAGCATGAATTGCTGAAATAATTTTTAGATTTTTATCATAAATGAGTACTGGCACACAATCAGCAACGGTAACGGCCAAGGCGATTTTTTTTACATTAGTAATTAAGGCATCTCCATTTAATCTTTTTTTTTTAAATTTATAATTTTTACTAATAAAATAGAACTTATTACTATGAGTTTGATTTAACAATATAAGGCTTTTAGGAGAACAATTAATTTTTTTACAAACAATTTTTAAATTATTTAACACATTTTTTTTTGAGTCAGATGAACCAATCCCACAATTTAAACTTTTATATATTCCTTTGGATTTACCTCCTTTTTTATTAAAGAAACCATGATTTATTTGTTTAAATCTTAAAAGTTTTTTTGATTTAATCAATTTTTAAATCCAGTTTGAAATTTTGTATTTTTTTTTGTTACAAACATAACTTTGAACAGTTCACCCATTAAATTTTTGTCAATTAATCTTTTTATTCTAAAATAAATATCAGTCTTTTTAGAAAAAGGTAAGTTTTTTGAAATGATTTCTGCTCTTTTTAATATACCAAGATTAGTAAGAAAATTTTTTTGATTAGTAATTCCAGATACTTTAAGATTTAGTTTTTTTACAATTTTTTCGATTAGTCTAAAATTAACGTTATAAGTAATATCTGATTTACCAAAATTATTTAGCACATTATTATATCTATGTTTATATACGGATTGAAGGGTATTTTTCATAGTTTTATCAAAATTTCCATAATCAATAATTAATATTCCGCCTCCATTAATTCTAATTTTTTTTGAAATTATTTTTAAATATTTCATTGTTAGAGGTGAATATTCGATAAACTTTTGTTTATATGAAATATTAAGTCCAACTTTTTTTTCAAATTTTTTAATATTTATTAAAATATTTAAAAATTTTGGTTTATTTATTTTTGAAAATTTAATATTTCTTTCATACCATTTTTTTTCTTTTTTTATAAATTGTTTTATTGGAAGTGCATCAAAAAATTCATTTGCAATAAAAATGTTTGGTCTATTGGATATTTTATTTAAGTTTCTTAGCCATTTGATATTTTTATTTTTGATATTTTTTTTTTGAATATTTTTTAAGTAAGTGCTTTTTTCTAAAATATAGATTTTACAACAATTTTGAAATAATGGAAAATTTTTAAATGTATTTAAAATTTGTTTTATCATTTCACCATTTCCACCACCTAGTTCAATAAGATTAAATTTTTTTGGATATTTTAAATTTTCCCAAAAAGAAATTATCCAAATAGCGATCATTTCGGAAAACAATATAGAAATATTTGGGGAAGTAATATAATCGCCATTCTTTCCAAAAGGATTATTTTTCATATAATAACCTAATTTATTATTATAAAGAGCTTCGTTGATGTATTGATCTACTGTTAAAACAGTGTTTTTTTTAATTTTCATTTCTTTTTACTAAATATAGAAATAATCCCAAAAAGAAAAAAACAATACTAAACAACTGTCCAAGAGTTAATTGAAAAAACAAATAACCAAGTTGCGCATCCGGTGCTCTAAAGAACTCTAATAGAAATCTAAATAAAGAATATAAGATTAAAAATAAGCACGAGATTAAACCTGGTTTGATGAAATTATCTTTTTTAGCGAAGTGATTTAAAATAAAAAACAAAACTAAACCTTCAAAAATAGCCTCGTATATTTGAGAGGGGTGTCTTGAGATATTATCAATCGCTACAAATTTAACAGACCAAATAATATCTGTTTCTCTACCATAAAGTTCCGAATTAATAAAATTTGCAATCCTTCCTAAAAATATTCCAATAGGTGCAACTAAAGCAATCAAATCTAAAAAAATATATGGATCTATTTTATGTTTTTTACTAAATATGAGAGTTGCAAAAATTACTCCTATCACTCCACCATGAAAAGACATTCCACCTTTCCAAATCATCAAAATTTCAGAAAAATTTATTAAATAATATTCTAAATTATAAAATATTACATAACCTAACCGTCCACCTAATATAATTCCTAAAATTAAATAAGTTATAAGGTCATCAAATAAATTTAGTAATTTTTGTTCTTTAATTAATTTTTTTTTACAATAAATCCATCCAAATATAAGGCCAAAAACATAAGCTAAAGAATACCATCTTATTTCAAATGAAAAAAACTGGAATGCAACTGGGTCAAAATTATTAATAAACATTTCTAAATAATAAATTTAGAGTATATTAATTTTATAAACGAATATATGTCAAAATCAAAATTTGTAATTGATAAATTAGCGAAATTATTTGAACAGGGCCTTATATCTTATAAGGATTTAAGTTCTGAAATTTTAAGCATATTGAGATCAAAAAGAGATGAAGTGGTATTTAAAATGGAGTTAGCAGGTAAAGAGGAAACAGAAATTTTAAATAAAAGAATTGAAAATTTAGAAAAAAAAATTAAAAAACTAGAAAAAAATTCTATTAAAAAAAAATCTAAAAAGGGAATAAAATCTTAACTCTAAGACCGTTTTGTGGAGATTTATTCAATGATATATTTCCACCATGAGAATTGACTATATCAGAGGCAATAGACAAACCAAGTCCTACACTTGATTTAGAATCGCCTCGACTTTTATTCGCTTTATAAAATGGTTTAAAGACATTTTCATACTCATTTTTTGGAATTCCTGGGCCATCGTCATCTAGTATGATAATTATAAATTCGTTATTTTTGTTTAGTTTGATATTAATTTTGTTAGCATATTTTATTCCATTATCAATTAAGTTGTTCATACATCTCTGAATTAAATTTTTTCTACCAAACATATGAATTTTCTCAGTTAATTCTGAAGTGATGTTTGTATTTTCATATTTTTTAATAGTTTTTTCAATTAAATCCGTTACATCAAATGTTTCTGTTCTTTCTTCAGATCTTGAACTTGCAAACTGTAAATATTCATTCAACATTTTTTCCATTTCTTGCACGTCTTCAGATAATTTTTTTACAATATTTTGATCTTTTATAAATGCTAATTGTAATTTTATTCTGGTTAAAGGTGTTCTTAAATCATGACTAATGCCTGATAACATTTCTGATCTTTGATTTAGATGACGAATTATTCTCTTTCGCATTTTATCAAATTCATAACCTGCTTGTCTTATTTCCAATGCACCTGACGGCCTAAATTCATCTACATCTTCACCTCTACCAAATCTTGCAGAAGCTTTAGCTAAATTAATAATAGGTCTAGTTTGGTTTTTTAAAAAAATTATAGCGATAAATATTAATAAAAATGCAGGAAGTGTTATCCATAGAGCAAAAATTCTCGCAGAGGTGTTTGTTACTCTTTCTTTTGGAAAAGTAAATTGCAAAATTCCATTTCGGTGTTTTATTTTTAAAATAATCATTTCTCTATATGTTAATGTATCAAACCAATAGTTTTTAAATTTTGATTTTAATTCTCTTCTTAGAGTTCTATCTATTGGACTGAACCATCTTTCGCTTTTTAAAGAAGGTATACTTTCATTTTCTATATATTTAATATTTAATTGAAAATTTTGATAATAAAGATCAGTTAATTTTTGTTTATTGTAATCGGCTTCATTTTTGTAAGCTTCAACAAATGTGTATATTTCACTTACAAGAGATCTTGTCATTCCTTTGTTGGTTTTTATCCAAAGACTATCAAAAAAAACTACAGAAATAGTGATTTGTAAAAGAATTATTGGAGTAGCAACAATTAATAATGCTCTATAAAATAATTGTTTTGGTAATAAATTTTTTATAAATTTATTCAATCCATAAAACATAACCGCTTCCTCTTATTGTTTGTAGATATTTAGGATTTTTGGGATTAATTTCAATTTTTTTTCTTAGTCTTGTTATTATAACGTCAATAGATCTTTCTTTCTCTATATCAATTATTTTACCAATAGATTCTCTTGAAAATGTTTGACCAGGTGCATTAATCATTTTTTCAAGTATGGTTTTTTCAGTTCTGTTAATTTTAAATTCTTTTTTATTTTGAATAATTAAAAGTTTATTTAAGTCTATTTTAACATTATCAAACTGAATAATTCTTTTGATATTTTTACTTTTTGTTTTATTTAAAATATTTTTAATTCTTAATACTAACTCCTTTGGCTCAAAAGGTTTAGGTAAATAATCATCTGCACCCACTTCTAGACCTTTTACTCTTTCGCTTGATTCACCTTTAGCTGTTAAAAGAATAATTGGTGTGTTTATATTATTTTTATTTTCCGAAGTAAATTCAAGACCACTTTTACCTGGCATCATTATATCTAGAACAATTAAATCAAATTTAATTATTGAAATTTTTTCCTTTGCATCTTCTGCACTATTTGCAGTTGTAATTAAGAAATTATTTTCTGATAAATATTCTTTTACTAATTCTCTAATTCCATCATCATCATCAACTACAAGTATATGGGCATCGAATTTATTCATGAATTATTTTTTTTAATACATTTTCAAAGGATAAAACTTCCTCTGGCGTTGATTTTATTAAGGCTTTGTAAATTCTTTTTTTTTGGGATAAAAAAATTTCATTAAAAACTTTTTTGCCTTTTTCATTCAAGAACACATGTTTTAGTCTTGTATCTTTATCATCTTTTTTAAATGATATAACATTTAATTTGATTAGATCTTTTAAGACTCTATTTAAACTTTGCTTAGTGACTTTTAATTTTTTTAAAAGTTCTGAAATGGTAATTCCTTTGTAAATAGATAATAAATGAATAACCTTATGATGAGCTATTCCAATTGAATATTTGTTTAATGTTTTTTTAGCATCATTAAAAGACTCACGATATCCCATAAAGATTTTTTCAATGAATTCTTTTAACTTATCATCCCTTAAATATAAAAATTCTTTCATTATTGGTAAGTTATATTGACATATTATACATACAAAGATATTTTTTTGTAAAAAAAATCTAATGATACCCTACAATAAAAGAGAAGGTAAAATTTGGTACAACAACGATCTTGTAGACTGGCAAGATGTAAAGCTTCATGTTTTAAGTCATGGATTACATTATGGTAGTTTTGTATTTGAAGGATTAAGAGTTTATGGTGGAGAGATATTTAAATTAGAAGAACACACAGAAAGACTTTTTCATTCAGCAAAAATAATGGACATGAAAATTCCTTATTCAAAAGAAGAAATTAATATAGCTACTAAAAAAATTGTTTCGGTTCAAAATGTTCAAAATGGATATGTTAGACCTTTTGCTTGGAGAGGAAGTGAAATGATGGCAGTTTCAGCACAACAAACAAAAATACATATAGCAATAGCAACTTGGGAATGGGGAACATATTTTGATCCAAAATTAAAAACAGAGGGAATTAAATTAAATATTTCTAAGTGGAGAAGACCAGCGCCTGATACAATTCCTTGGGACACTAAAGCTTCAGGATTATATATGATCTGTACGCTTTCAAAACACACAGCTGAAAGAGAGGGATACTCAGACTCATTAATGCTTGATCATGAAGGCAACGTTGCTGAAGCTACTGGAGCAAATATATTTTTTAAAGACAAAAATGGAGAATTACATACGCCGACACCAGATTGTTTTTTAGATGGAATAACTAGAAGAACAGTAATTGAAATAGCAAAATCCAAAAATATAAAAGTAAATGAAAGAAAAATTTCACCAGATGAACTTTCTAATTTTGTAGGATGCTTTTTGACTGGTACAGCAGCTGAAGTTACTCCTATTTCAAAAATTGCTGAACATAATTATAAGGTTTGTAGTCTTATTTTAGATTTATCTGCTAGTTATGATAAATTAGTTAGAAAAAAGAAAGCTGCTTAATTTTTTTCATCTTCTGAAATTGCATGATCAATACCTTTTCTAAGATAATCATAACCCGTATACAAAGTTAAGAAAGCGGAAAACCACAATAATATTATTCCAATGGTTTGAGCGTTATAATCTTGAAAATTTATTATCTTGTTTCCAGTTTCACCAGTTAATAAAATTGAAATTGAAAACATTTGTAAAAAAGTTTTTAATTTTGCAAGATTTGATACAGGTAGTTTTATTTTTCCTATAGCCAAAAATTCTCTTAAACCCGATATTAATATTTCTCGAGTTAAAATAATTATTGCAGCAATTACTTCATAATTTTTGATTGTACTATCCATTACCAATAAAATTAAAGCAGCGGCTACAAGTATTTTATCTGCAATTGGATCTAATAGTTCTCCGAGTTTTGATTCTTCTTTGTAAATTCTAGCTAATAAACCATCTAAAAAATCAGTGAACGAAGCAGTAACAAATAAAACAAAAGGAATTATATCTCCATAAAATCCGGGTAGGTAAAATGAGACTACAAAAATAGGTACAATAATTATTCTACCTATAGTTAAGTAATTTGGAATTTTAATTTTCATTCGTGAAAAAAGTTATATATCTTTTTGGCAACTTTTTCTTCCACCCCTTCAACTAATTTTATTTCTTCAAAACTGGCAGATTCAACCGCTCTTGCAGATCCAAAATGATTTAATAGAGCTCTTTTTCTCATAGATCCAATACCTTCAATTTGATCCAATAGAGATTTACTTATACTTTTTTTTCTCTTTAATCTATGTGTACTAATAGCAAACCTGTGAGCCTCATCTCTTAATCTTTGTAAAAAGAAAAGTGTTGGGTCATTTTTTTCAAATTTAAATGTTTTTCCATTATGAAAAAAATTTTCATTTCCACTATTTCTAAATTTTCCTTTTGCAATAGCAATTATTGGTAGGTCATGTAAACCGAATTCACTCAAGACAAACTTAGCAGCAGAATATTGTCCTTTTCCACCATCGATTAATAACAGATCGGGAAGAGACAAATAATTACCTTTCTCAAGCAAAGCTCTTTTAAACCTTCTTTCCAAGACTTCTTTAAGCATTGCATAATCATCTTTTTCAGCACCTTTTGTTTTTATATCAAATTTTCTATATCTTTTTTTTATAAACCCTTCTTCACTAAAAGTAACCATGGCACCAACACTATTTGTTCCTTGAATATGGCTATTATCATAAACCTCAATTAAACTTATATTATTTTTAATACTGAATTTTTGATTTATTCCTTCAAATAAATTTTTGTTATTATTTGTTTCGTAAAGTTTTCTATTTAAAGCTTCTTTTGCATTTTTTTCTGCAAGTGCAACAACATTAGCTTTAGATCCTTTTTTTGCAACTGTAATCGAAATATTTTTATTTTCTTTAGAACTTAATGTTTTTTCAATTAATTTTTTATTTTTAATATCATTATTTAAGATAACTAATTTTGGAACATTTTTGTTTTCATAAAACTGCATTATAAATGAAGACATTATTTCAGAAATATTTTGATCGGGATCATGTTTAGGAAAATAAGACTGATTCCCCCAATTTTGTTTGGATCTGTAGAAAAATACTTGAACACAAGTTTTACCCGATTCTTTATATGCTGCAATTACATCTGCATCGATTAAGTTGGCTTCATTAATTTTTTGAGAGGATTGGATTATATTTAGTGATTTAATTCTATCTCTAATTATTGAGGCTTTTTCAAAATTTAGTTTTTCACTTGCCTCCTCCATTTGTTTAGACAAATTTTTTTGAATCTCTCTTGATTTTCCAGATATAAATTTTATTGCATCTTCAACTGAGTTTTTATATTCAACCTCATCAACATGTCCAACACATGGTCCCGAACATCTTTTTATTTGATATAAAATACAAGGACGTTTTCTATTTTTAAATGTGCTTTCATCGCAAACTCTAATTTGAAATATTTTTTGAAGCATTTTAATTGTCCAATTTGCAGAACCAGCTGATGCAAATGGACCAAAATAAAAACCATCTTTATCTTTTTTACCTCTATGTTTAGCAAGCTGTGGCCATTTATCTTTGTTTCCAATATAAATAAATGGAAAAGATTTATCGTCTTTAAGTAAAATATTAAACTTTGGCCTAAATTTTTTTATTAAATTTGCTTCTAAAAGTAAGGCTTCACTTTCATTAGAAGTTGTTGTTATCTCTATTTTGTAAGTTTGGGCTAACATTCTTTCTGTTCTAATTATGTGGTTTTTTTCTGATACATAACTTTTAAGTCTATTAGGGAGATTTTTTGCTTTACCAATATAATGAACATCACCTTTATGGTTCATCATTCTATAAACACCAGGACTTTTTGGTATTAGAGAAAGTTGCTTTTTAATTACTTCTTTTCCAAGATCAGAGCTTTTCATGGCTTCTTTTTTTAGAAATTTGTATCCCAACTGATGAGCAATCTTTAATAATTTCTAATTTTTCTATTTGAAGAGTTATTTTATCAATTCTTTTATCTTTAAATAGCTCATCAAAAACATCTTCGGCCAATGTTTCCAGAAAGTTATAATGCTTATTTTTAACTAATTTTTTTACTAATTTTACAATTTTCGCATAATTTACAATTGATTTAAGATCCTTATCATTTGATGGCTTTTTATCCTCGTAGTTTACCTCAAGTGTAAATTTTACTTTCTGAGGTTTTTCTTTTTCAAAATCATAATATCCAAGTTTTAAATCTAATATTAAATCTTTTATTAAAACTTTTTTTTCATAATTAAATAATCTTTTGTTTTTATCGATTGTAATTATTTTTAGGTTATTTTTTTTCATTCTTTTGTTCCAATAATATCTGGCGTTTGCCAGTTTAAATTTTGTCCACTATCAACGGCTAATACTTGCCCAGTAATTGATCCGTTTTTAATAAAAAAGTCAACTGCATTACAAATTTCTGAGACATTAACTTGTCTTTTTAAAGGAGTTGCTAAAAATTGTTTTTTAAAATGTTTTTCACTTTGTCGCTTATTTTTTAGCGTTGGTCCTGGAGCGATACCATTTACTCTTATTTTTGGTGCTAGGCTTATCGCACTTGTTTTAGTTAAAGTATAAAGGCCAGTTTTACTTATTGTGTATGAAAAGAAAAATGGTGTTAATTTAAAAACTCTTTGATCAATAATATTAATAATATTATTATTTTTACCTTTTATATTTTTAGCAAATTCTTTCGATAAAAATGCAGGAGCTCTTAAGTTTGTTCTTAAATGTTTTCCCCAACTATCAATGCTAAAATTTTCTAATTTGTCACTTTCAAATAATGAGGCATTATTTATTAAACAGTCAAAATATTTTAATTTCTTTTTACAAAATTTAACTATTTTTTTTAAATCAGGTTCTTTACTTAGGTTTCCTTTAACTAAATATACTTTTGTTGAATTTTTTGATAATTCTTTTTTTAATTTTTCAGCACTAGATTTTGATTTATTATAATGAATTACAATCTCTACTCCTGAGCCAGATAATTTCTTTGCAATTGCTGCACCAATTCTTGTGGCTCCACCAGTAATAATTATTTTATTTGCTTCCACTTTTTCTTACCTTTTTTTGCTCTTGTTCCTGGCATACCCATCGTTGACCTTCCTTTTGGATAAATTTTATTATTTAGACTATGCTGTTTTACTTTAGGGTTAAGTGTAATCTCTAATTCTGTACTTTCAAGTTTTCTAATCTCATCTCTTATTTTTGCAGCTTCTTCAAATTCTAGATTTGAGGCTGATTCCTTCATTTTTTTGTTTAAAGCCTTTAAGTGTTTTTTTAGATTTCCTCCAATATTTTTGCCAGTTCCTACTTTAGTATAATCTTTTTCATAAACACTTTCTAATACATCATTTATCTCCTTTTTTATTGTTGTTGCACTAATGTTATTTTTTTTATTGTACTTTAATTGAATGTTTCTCCTTCTATTTGTTTCTTCAATAGCTTTATTAATACTTTTAGTTTTTTTATCAGCATATAAGATAACTTTACCATCTAAGTTTCTTGCCGCTCTTCCAATTGTTTGGATTAATGATCTTTCTGATCTTAAAAAACCTTCTTTATCAGCATCTAAAATTCCAACTAGTGCACATTCAGGTATATCCAATCCTTCTCTTAAAAGATTAATACCTACAAGAACATCAAATACACCCATTCTTAAATCTCTCATAATTTCAATTCTTTCAAGAGTGTCTATATCAGAATGCATGTATCTAACTTTAATTCCATTTTCATGAAGATATTCAGTTAAGTCTTCAGCCATTTTTTTTGTTAAAGTTGTAACCAATACTCTATAATTTTTATCAATAGTTTTTTTACATTCGTGCATTAAATCATCCACTTGATTTTTTGCAGGCTTCACCTCAACAGGTGGATCAATTAATCCAGTAGGTCTAATGACTTGATCAATATGTTTTCCTTTTACTTGTTCTAGTTCCCAAGGTCCTGGTGTGGCAGACACAAAAATTGTTTGAGTTCTCATCATATTCCATTCTTCAAATTTCAGTGGCCTATTATCCATACATGAAGGCAATCTAAATCCATATTCGGAAAGAGTACTTTTTCTCGATCTATCTCCTTTAAACATACCATTTAGCTGAGGAACAGTTACATGGCATTCGTCTACAAATATTAAAGTATTATCTGGAAAATATTCAAATAAAGTAGGAGGTGGTTCACCAGGTTTTCTTCCAGATAAAAATCTAGAGTAGTTTTCAATTCCAGCACAAGAACCTGTTGCTTCAATCATTTCTAGATCAAATTTAGTTCTTTCTTCTAAACGTTGTGCTTCAAGTAGTTTATTTTGTTCTTTGTGTTTCTTAAGAGTGATTTCTAACTCTTTTTTAATATTTATTATTGCTTGCTCAATAGTAGGTTTTGGAGTGATATAATGACTATTAGCATATATTTTAACTAGATTTAGATTTTTAACAAGATCGCCAGTAAGAGGGTCAAATTCTTCTATTTTTTCCAATTTATCTCCGAACAAACTTAGTCTCCATGCGCGATCTTCTAAATGTGAAGGAAATATTTCTATGTGTTCTCCTCTGGCTCTAAAAGTTCCTCTATAAAAATTTTGATCATTTCTTTTATATTGTAGATTAACCAGTAATTTTATAATTTGTTCTCTATTATATTTAGAGTTTTTTTGAAGAGTTAAGGTCATCTTGCTATAAGCCTCGACTGATCCTAGTCCATAAATACAGGATACGCTTGCAACTATTAAAACATCATCTCTTTCTAACAGAGATCTTGTTGCTGAATGTCTCATACGATCTATTTGTTCATTAATAGAAGCTTCTTTTTCAATATAGGTATCTGATCTAGGGACATAAGCTTCTGGTGTGTAATAGTCATAATAAGAAACAAAATATTCAACAGCGTTGTTTGGAAAAAAAGTTTTCATTTCTCCATAAAGTTGAGCTGCTAAGGTTTTGTTAGGAGCCAATATTAAAGAAGGCCTATTTGTTTGTTCTATGACTTTTGCCATTGTAAAAGTTTTTCCAGAACCTGTAACTCCTAGAAGAACTTGATTAAACTCACCTTTATTTGCGTTATTAACTAATTTTTTGATTGCTTCTGGTTGATCACCTGCAGGCTTAAAGTCTGTTACAAGTTTAAATTTTTTACCACCTTCAAGTTTTCCAGCAATTTCTGGATTTTTACTTTGAATATCTGTAATTAAATCTTGATAAGTATTTTGCATATATTAAACAAGGTATTAGAATATTAATATTTTTCAATGAGCATAATATCTGACAGTTTAAAACGTATAAAACCATCACCAACAATTGCAGTCACTCAAAAAGCAAGAGAATTAAGAATTGCTGGTAAAGATGTTATTGGATTAGGAGCAGGAGAACCAGATTTTGACACTCCAAAAAACATTAAAAAATCTGCAATAAGAGCAATTAAAGATGGAGAAACTAAATACACTGCAGTTGATGGAACTCCAAAATTAAAAAATGCAATAATTAAAAAATTTAAAAGAGAAAATAATTTAAAATATTCAACTGATGAAATAACGGTTGGAACAGGCGGCAAGCAAGTTATCTACAATACATTTATGGCCACTTTAAATAAGGGAGACGAAGTAATTATTCCTGCTCCTTTTTGGGTTTCATATCCCGATATTGTTTTATTAGCTGGAGGCAAACCAAAAATTGTAAAATGTAGTGAATCAGAAGAATTTAAACTAACCCCTAAAAAATTGAAAAAAGCTATTTCAAAAAAAACAAAATGGTTAATACTAAATTCTCCATCAAATCCAACAGGAATAGGTTATACAAAAAAAGAGATAACAAACTTATCTAAAGTATTAATCCAAAAAAAAAAAATACATATTTTAAGTGATGATATTTATGAACATATCACTTATGATAATTTTAAATTTTCTACCATAGCTCAAATTTCAAAACTAAAAAGCAGAACGCTTACAATGAATGGTGTAAGTAAATCTTATGCAATGACAGGCTGGAGAATAGGTTATGCTGGAGGTCCAAAAAATATTATTAAAGCTATTAGAAAAATTCAATCGCAATCAACATCAAATCCTTCATCTATAAGTCAAGCTGCTGCAGTTGAAGCTTTAAATGGTACTCAAAAATTTATAAAAAAAAGATCTAATGCTTTTAAACAAAGAAGAGATTTTGTAGTTGAAAGCTTAAATAAAATTAATGGAATAAATTGTTTAAAACCAAATGGCGCTTTTTATGTTTTTCCAAACTGTAAAAAATTGTTAGGTAAAAAAACAAAATTAAAAAATGATTCAGATTTTGTAAAAAAATTGCTTGAAAAGTCAAATGTAGCAGTTGTTCAGGGTTCAGCATTTGGTTTAGATGGACATTTTAGAATATCTTATGCTACCTCAATGAAAAAATTAAAAGTAGCGATGAAAAGAATAAAGTCTTTTTGTGAAAAAATTAGCTAGATTTTGTAGATAAAAATTTTTCGGCCTCTAATGCTGACATGCATCCCATTCCAGCAGCTGTAACAGCTTGTCTAAAAATCTTATCTTTTACATCCCCAGCAGCAAATACACCTGGAACATTAGTTGCAGTAGAATCGGGTTTTGTTATAAGATAACCTTCTTTATCCATTTCTAACTGGTCTTTAAATAGTTGTGTTGCTGGATCATGTCCAATTGCAATGAAAAGACCATCTATTTTTAATTCTTCTACTTTATTTGTTTTTACATTTTTAATTTTTAAACCTTTGACATTTTTAGGTTCATTATCTCCGATTACTTCTTCCACTACACTATCCCAAATAATTTCAATTTTTTTGTTAGCCATTAATTTAGCTTGAAGCATTTTTTCAGCTCTTAAAGCATCTCTTCTATGAATTAATTTTACTTTTGATGCAAATTTGGTTAGAAACATTGCTTCTTCAACGGCAGCATTTCCTCCTCCTATAACCGCAACTTCTTTATTTTTAAAAAAGAAGCCATCACATGTAGCACAAGCAGAAACACCAAAACCTCTAAACTCTTGTTCAGATTTTAGATTTAGCCATCTTGCTTGAGCTCCTGTAGAAATAATTATTGAATCAGCGGTATATTTTTGTCCGTTATCTCCAGTCGCTTCAAAAGGTTTAGATTTCAAATTTATTGAGGCAATATTATCTTCTATCATCTCGGTACCTACTGCTTTGGCTTGTTCTTTCATTTGTTCCATTAACCAAGGACCTTGAATTACTTCAGCAAAACCAGGGTAGTTTTCAACATCAGTTGTTGTTGTCATTTGTCCGCCTGGTTCAATTCCATAAACTAAAATTGGATTAAGCATTGCTCTTGCCGCGTAGACTGCAGCAGTATATCCAGCTGGACCTGAACCAATTATTAACACTTTTGTGTGTTTAGTTGGATTTTGATTCATATCAAAGCTATATAGTAATTAATGTCTAAATTAAAAGGTTTATTGTTAACTGAGGGGTTGCACGGAATGATTAGCCAAGCAGAGGGACTAGCAAAGGCTCTTGATTTAGAATATTTTCACGAGAAAATTGAATTAAATACCTTTTGGAATTTAATTCCCCCAAAGTTAAGCCCTGTAAGTAAATTTGTATTTAAAAACAAGATTGAAAAAGATTTCGATGTAATTATTTCTTGTGGGAGAAAAAGCGTTATTCCATCAATTTACTATAAAAAAAATTTAAGAAAAAATATAATTAATATTCATATTCAAAATCCTAAAGTTTCTTTAAAAAATTTTGATTTTATTATAGCTCCAGACCATGATGAGATTGAAGGGCAAAATGTTTTGATATCCAAAGGAGCTATTCATTATTTAACTTTAGAAGATATAAACAATTGCAAAAATTACCTAGAAGATAAAATTGATAAAAATAGAGATGTAATCACTTTAATTTTAGGTGGCCCTACAAAATATTATAGTTATAAGGAAGAAAATATTATAAATATCTTTTCTAAAATTAAGAAAAACTTAGTTGAAAGTAATTTGCAATTAATCGTTATTCCATCTAATAGAACCCCAAAAAATACGATTAATTTTGCTAAAGAATATTTTGATAAAAACCGCTTAGTAATTGAAAGTGTTGATAAACAAGCTTATTTATCAAGTTTAGCGTTATCAAAATATATTGTAGTTACCTGCGACTCAAGTTCTATGATTTCCGAGGCTGCTCTTACTGGAAAGCCTTTATATATTGGAATGTTACAGTCTTTAAAAAATGATCATAGGTTTAAGAAGTTTAGAAATTTGTTTAAAGAATTAAACATCATAAGAGAATTGGGTGATAATTTAGAAATTTGGAGCTATGAAAAATTAGATGAAACAAATAGAATAGCTCAAGAAATCAAAAAAAAAATATTTTAAATGTCTTTTTTAAATTCAGTAACAAGTAATTCAAAAAAATTTGAAGATCCCTTTACTCATTGGGAATTAAACCAACCACTTACTGATTTGGAAATTAATGAAATTGTAAATGCTGATATTGCAAATCCATCAGAGCATGATCTAAATTATGATGGTACCAGAGCAATAGATGGGGGAGAAGGAAAATTTAGAGAAGGTATTAGTTCTGGCGGCAAAGCATTAAAATTTAGATGTTTTATTACAAAAAATAACTCAAAAGAATTTCCAAATTTAACAAAATTTATCAACGAATTACAAAGTAAAAAAACTTACATAGAAATATCTAAACTAATAAATAAAGATTTATCAAAATCATATGTCAGAGTTGAGGTTATTTGTGACAGAAAAGGATTTTGGCTTAAACCACATTGCGACATTAAAGAAAAATTAATTTCATGCCTGTTATTTGTAAATAAACATAATGAGGATGAAAGTTTAGGAACAGATTTTTATGATAAAGATCGTAATAGAGTTAAAACTTTACCTTATAGAGATAATTATGGTTATTTTTTTTCTAGTGGTCCAGATACTTGGCATGGAATGGAAAAAAAGGAAATAGTGAAAGAAAGAAGATGTTTGCAGGTAAATTATGTTACTTTTAAAACTGATTGGCCAGTTGATTAAGCAAAGATATTTTGAACAGCATTAACTTCGATTTTTTTTGATTTAAGAGATTTAATAGCTTCTAAGCAAGCATAAGCAGTGGACATATTTGTACAATATGGAACTTTATTAATTAATGTTGCTCTTCTTAGGGAAGTTGAATCTTTTATACGATAAGCACGTTTTCCTCCTCCAGTATTAATTACTAAGGAAATTTTTTTTGCATTTAACACATCAATTATATGTGGAGAGCCTCCGCTAACTTTGTTAATTTTTTTACATTTAATTCCATATTTATTAATCCTGTTTGCAGTACCCTCAGTACCACATAATTTAAAACCTAATTTTACTAATTGTTTTGCTAAATCTACTCCTTCATTTTTATGTCTATCTTTTAGAGAAATAAATGCCAATCCTTTAGTGGGTAAAGAATTTTGTGACGCAATTTGACTTTTAGCGTATGCTAACCCAAAGTCTTTATCTATTCCCATAACCTCTCCTGTTGATTTCATTTCAGGGCCAAGCAGTACGTCAACATTTGGAAATTTGTTAAATGGAAAAACAGCCTCTTTAACTGCAAACATATTATTATTTTTACTTTTTAAATCAAATTTTGATAATTTTTCACCAGCCATTACTCTTGAAGCAATTTTGGCCAAAGGAATTCCTTTAGCTTTAGATACAAAAGGTACAGTTCTGCTTGCCCTTGGATTAACTTCAATTATATAAATTTCATCATTTTTAATTGCAAATTGAACATTCATAAAACCTTTTACTTTTAAAGCTAATGCTAATTTTTTTGTTTGATTACTAATTTCAATAATTAATTCTTTTTTAATAGCGATGGGAGGTATACAACATGCCGAGTCACCTGAGTGAATACCTGCTTCCTCAATATGTTGCATAATTCCTGCAACAAAAACATTTTTTCCGTCTGATATTGCATCAACATCTACTTCCATTGCATTATTAATAAATCTGTCAATTAAAATTGGATTATTTTCTGCAGCTTTAAATGCTGCTTCAACAAAATCTTTTAGTTGATTTTTTTCATGAACTATTTCCATTGCTCTGCCACCTAAAACATACGATGGTCGAACAACTAATGGTAAACCAATTCTTTCAGAAATTTTGATTGCTTCATTATAAGATTTTGCAATTCCACTATCTGCCTGTTTTAATTTTAATTTATTTAAAAGTTTTCTAAATCTATCCCTATCTTCAGCAAGATCAATTGAAGGAAATTGAGTTCCTAAAATAGGTAAGGAATTTTCATGAAGAAATTTTGCTAATTTAATAGGAGTTTGTCCGCCAAATTGAGCAATTACACCAATTAAATTTCCTTTTGATTTTTCTTTTAAAATTATGTTGTGGACATACTCTTCAATTAGAGGTTCAAAATATAACCTATCGCTAGTGTCATAATCAGTAGAAACTGTTTCAGGATTACAATTAATCATAATTGTTTCAAATTTTGCTTCTTTCAAAGAAAAACTTGCCTGACAACAGCAATAGTCAAATTCAATTCCTTGACCAATTCTGTTTGGTCCACCTCCTAAAATAATTATTTTCTCTTTTGGAGAAGGATCTGCCTCACATTCTGTATTTAATGAAAAGTTTCTCTGATAAGTTGAATACATATACGGAGTAAAAGATTTAAACTCAGCTGCACAAGTATCTACTTTTTTAAATACTGGTAAAACTTTTAAAGCCAGTCTTTTTCTTCTAACAATTTTTTCTTGTAAACCAGATAGTTGAGATAATTTTTTATCTGAAAATCCTATTGATTTAACTTTATTAAATTCATTAAAGTTTTTAGGCAAACCTTTTTTAGAGATTTGGCTTTCCACATCTACAATTTCTTTAATTTGTTCTAAAAACCAAGGATCTATCTTTGACAATTTGTATATTTTAGTTAGCTTAATTTTTTTGCGTATTGCTTCAGCAATTAATAAAATTTTATCTGGAATATTTATCTTTAATTTTTTTTCAATTTCCTTCTTACTTAAATTAAAAATCCTATCTAAACCTGAAAAACCAACTTCTAGAGATATCAATGCTTTTTGAAGTGATTCTTTAAAGTTTCTACCAATTGCCATAGCTTCACCAACAGATTTCATCGAGGTTCCCAATATTGCGGGAGAATTAGAAAATTTTTCAAAAGTAAATCTTGGAACTTTGGTAACCACATAGTCTATAGTTGGCTCAAAAGAAGCTGGAGTAACTTTAGTAATTTCATTTTTTAATTCATCAAGCGTATAACCAATAGCTAATTTTGCTGCCACTTTTGCTATTGGAAAACCTGTTGCCTTTGAAGCAAGTGCTGATGATCTAGAAACTCTGGGATTCATTTCTATGATGACCATTCTTCCATTTTTTGGATTAATAGCGAACTGTACATTAGACCCACCAGTTTCAACTCCAATTTTTCTAAGACATGCTATCGAAGCATTTCTCATAATTTGATACTCTTTATCTGTTAACGTTAAGGCAGGAGCGATAGTGATAGAATCTCCAGTATGAACTCCCATAGGATCTATGTTCTCTATAGAACATATAATGATACAATTATCTTTTTTGTCCCTTACAACTTCCATTTCAAATTCTTTCCATCCTTCTAGACATTCTTCTACCAAGATTTGATTTTGCGGGGACGCATCAAGACCATCTTTAACAATTTTAAAAAATTCTTTTTTATTTTTGGCAATTCCACCCCCAAGGCCACCAAGTGTAAAAGCAGGTCTAATAATTGCAGGCAAACCTATTTTTTTTAAACATTTATTAGCATGTTTATTATTATTAAGTATTTCTGATTTTGGGAGATTTAACCCAATATCAGTCATATTTTTTCTAAATTTTTTTCTATCTTCAGCGTTAGAAATTGCTTTTGAATTTGCACCAATTAGTTCAATTTTATATTTTTTTAGCAATCCAGTCTTTTCAGCTTTAATTGATAAATTCAGTGCTGTTTGTCCACCCATAGTTGGCAGGATTGCGTCAGGTTTTTCCTTAACTAATATTTTTTCTAAAACTTCTATTGTTATTGGTTCAATGTAAGTTTTATCTGCAACTCCTGGATCAGTCATAATGGTTGCAGGATTTGAATTTATTAAAATTACCTTGTATCCTTCATCTTTCAATGCCTTACAAGCCTGGGTTCCAGAGTAATCAAATTCACAAGCCTGACCAATAATTATCGGACCTGCTCCTACTACTAAAATCTTTTTAATGTCTTTTCTTTTTGGCATTTTTTATTACCTCATTAATAAATTGTTTAAATAAGTAGTGACTATCCTGTGGACCAGGATTTGACTCAGGGTGATATTGAACTGAAAAAACTGGTCTATTTTTTAACTTTATTCCCTCAATACAATTATCAAACAAAGACTTATGAGTTACTTCAATGTTTTTTGGTAAACTTTCTTTAACAATTTCAAATCCATGGTTTTGGCTTGTTATTTCAACATTGTCATTGATTAGGTTTTTTACTGGATGATTTGCGCCCCTATGACCTAGTTTCATTTTTTTTGTTTTTGCTTTAAGTGCTAAAGCTAACAATTGATGCCCAAGGCATATTCCAAATATTGGAATACTTGTTTTAATTAATTTTTGAATTATGTTTATTGCGTATCTTCCAGTTGCCGCAGGATCACCAGGGCCGTTTGATAAAAAAATGCCATCAGGTTTTAATTTAATAATTTCTTTAGCTTGAAGATCACAAGGAACAACAATTATTTCACAATTAAAGTTAGCAAAGTATCTTAAAATATTTTTTTTAATCCCATAATCGATAGCAATAATTCTGTTTGTTTTTTTTTTATTTTTTTCAAAACCTTTTTCTTTTTTCCAAGTTTTAAATCCTTGCCAAATATATTTTTTTTTAGTTGTAACAGTTTGAGCCAGATCTAGATTGTTTAAACCAGACCATTTAACAGAACTATTAATTAATTTTTTTAGATTAAAATTTCCTTTTTTGTTGTTACAAATTGTTCCTTTTGGGGCACCTTTATCTCTAATATAATTAGTTAGACTTCTTGTATCTAACCCCGTTATGCCAACTATTTTATATTTTTTTAGCCATCCATCTAGGTTTTTTAAAGATCTATAGTTTGAAGGATTGGTTATTTCAGAATTAAGTATAATTCCTTTTGTCCAAATTTTATCAGATTCATGGTCTTCTTTGTTAGTTCCTACGTTTCCAATATGTGGAAAAGTAAAATTAATAATTTGTCCAGCATAAGAAGGATCAGAAATAATTTCTTGATACCCTGTTAAGGATGTGTTGAAACAAACTTCTCCAGTTGCAGAACCTTGGTAACCAATACCAATTCCTTTATAAACAACTTTGTTTTCAAGAACTAAAACGCCTGTGTGAAACTGTCTGAATTTTTTTGAGTTAATTTTTTTTGCTTTATTGATCAATTACAACTCATGAGTTAAAGGTTAATACAATAAAACCTAAATTTCCGCAACAGATCTAATATAAATTTTTAAAAATACAATTTTTTCTTTTGAACAATATTGTCTATAAAGTAGATTAAAAAAATGTCTCTTAAAGATAAAATCGACATAGATTACAAAAATGCATTAAAATCGAAGAATAGGATTCAAATATCAACCTATAGGCTAATTTTATCAGGAATAAAGGACTTGGATATATCCAATAGGTCAGGCCCTGAAAAAAAAGATACTAATGATGAAGATATCAAGAAACTTTTAAAAAAAATGATCAAACAGCGATCTGAATCTATAGATATTTATAAAAAAAATAACAGAAAAGATTTACTAGAAGTTGAGGAAAAAGAATCAGAAATACTATCAGGCTACCTACCTAAACAGCTTGATGAAGAAGAAACTAAAAAAATTTGCACTGAAACAGCAGGCAAACTAGGCGCTAGCTCTCTTAAAGATATGGGAAAAGTGATGGGAGAATTAAAAAAGCAATATGCGGATAGCTTAGATTTTGCAAAAGCTGGGTCTTTATTAAAAGAATTGTTAAATAAATAATGAAATATCCAAAAGAATATTTAGACGAAATTAAAACACGCCTAAAGGTTTCTACTGTTGTATCTAAAACTGTTAATTTAAAAAAGAGAGGTAAAGAATTTGTTGGCCTTTCTCCTTTTAAAACTGAAAAGACTCCTTCATTTACTGTTAATGATGAGAAAGAATTTTATCATTGTTTTGCGACATCTGAACATGGAAATATTTTTGATTTTGTAATGAAAACTCAAAATCTTAAATTTGGCGAAGCAGTAAAATCTTTGGCAAATTTAGCAGGTATGAGGCCATATACATTTTCCAAACAAGATGAAGAAAGAGAAAAAAATTGGCAAAAATACTGCTCGATTTATAATCAATATGTTGAATTTTATCATGATGAACTTTTAAAAAATGAAAAAGCAGGAAATGCACGAGATTATTTAAAGAAAAGAAATTTATCAAAAGAAGAAGTTAAAACGTTTAAGATTGGATATGTAGAAA
>CACJXT010000008.1 GCA_902597425.1 uncultured Pelagibacteraceae bacterium
TGTAAAAGAAGAAATTATAGATGATCGTAAATTGAACTTAACTTTTGTTATCAGCGAAACTGAAAAAAATTATGTTGAAAAAATTAACATCATTGGAAATTCTGTAACCAGAGAAAACGTTATTAGAAACTCTTTATTAGTTGATGAAGGTGATGCTTTTAATGAAATATTATATAACAAATCTTTAAATAGAATACGAGGTAGAGGGATTTTTGAAAAAGTAGATTCAAAAATTTTAGATGGATCTACTCCAAATTTAAAAGTTTTAGAAATTGAAGTTGAAGAAAAAGCTACTGGTGAAATTTCTGCGGGTGCAGGTTTTGGAACAAGTGGAAGTACTATTGGTTTTGGTATAAAAGAAAAAAACTATATGGGTCAAGGAATTAAAGTTGATACAAATTTAACTTTTAGTGATGATTCAGTAAAAGGACAACTTCAAATAAACAACCCTAATTTTAAGAATTCAAATAATGCACTTTTTACCAGTATATCAAGCACAACTACCGATCACCTTGCTGATTATGGATATAAATCTAATGAATCTAGTGTGTCGATTGGAACTAATTATGAAAGATTTGAAAATTTATTTTTTTATCCGACAATAGAAGTTAATTATGAAGATCTAGAAACTGCTCCAAAAGCTTCTGCAAATTTAAAAAAACAATCAGGACAATATTTTGAAACTGCATTTTATTATACACTTGATTATGATAAGCGAAATCAAAGATTTCAACCAAGTGAAGGTTTTAGAAGTAAATTTACTCAGACTATACCTCTTGTCTCAGAAAATTATGAATTAAAAAATATTTATGAATATAGTAAATATGTTCCATTTGAAAACGGAATGGTTGCAAATATAATTTTTGGTGCTGGAGCAGTAAATGGTGTTACTGGTAATGATGTTAGAATTTCAAAGAGACTATATGTTCCAGAAAGAAAATTGAGAGGTTTTAAAAAGGGTAAGATAGGACCAATTGAAAATAAAGATTATGTAGGGGGAAATTATAGATCAAACTTCAATTTAAATACTACTTTACCTAATTTATTTCCAGAAAGTCAAAATACAGATTTTAGAATATTCTTTGACTCTGCAACTTTATGGGGTGTGGACTATAGTGACGATGTCAGCGATACTGGAACAATTAGAAGTTCTGTAGGTGTAGGTATAGATTGGTTTACACCTGTTGGTCCTTTAAGTTTTTCTTTAGCTCAACCTCTAACAAAAGATTCTGATGATCAAACAGAAACATTTAGGTTCAATCTTGGAACTACATTTTAATGAAATGTATATATAATTCATTATTAGTTGTAATTTTTTTTTTAAATTTTAATTTATTAAAAGCAAATGAAATGATTTCATATGTTGATATGGATCTGTTAATGAACTCTTCAGAAGCAGGCAAAAGTATCACATCACAATTAACAACGATTCATAAAAAAACGACTGCAGAACTTAAAAAAATTGAAGAAGAATTAAAAAAAGAAGAATCGGATCTTATTAAACAAAAAAATGTTATTAGTGATGAAGAATTTGAAAAAAAATTATCACTATTAAGAAATAAGGCAAGCGAATATCAAACGCAAAGAAAAAAGTTTAACGACTCTATAAATAAAAAAAGGTTGGAAGCAACATCTGAATTAGTTAGTTTAATTCAACCAATCTTAGCTGAATATGCTAACGAAAAATCTATTTCAATTATTTTTCAAAAAAAAAATATTATAATAGGAAAAACTGAATTGGATATAACTGAAAATATTTTAAAAGTTTTAAACGAAAATCATAAAAAAATTACTATTAATTAATGTCTGTTTCTTTAAATAAAGAACAAATCAAAAAATTACTTCCACATAGAGAACCCATGCTCCTAATTGATGAATTAATAAATATAAAAAAATTATTTTCAGCAACCGCTATAGTTAATGTTAAAAAAGATAGTTTTTATGTTCAAGGTCATTTTCCAGGTCAACCAGTAATGCCTGGTGTATTTATTGTTGAGGCATTTGGACAGGCAGCAGCAGCTTTAACTGCTGATGGCATAGACAAATCTACATATGAAAATAAATTAGTTTTTTTAATGAGTGTTGAAAAAGCTAGATTTAGAAATCCTGTTGTTCCAGATTGTAAGCTTGAACTTAATATAGAAGCTATAAGATCTCATGGAAAAGTTTGGAAGTATAAAGGTGAAGCATTTGTAGAAGATAAAAAAATGGCTGATGCTCAATGGTCAGCAACTATAGTGGACAGGAAATAATCAGCAACAAATCTTGATAACAATTAACTTAAAGTTTTGATAAAAAAAACTTTAATGACTATCAACCCTTTTTTTAAAAACAAAGGTCCATTTAAAATTGAAAAACTTTTAAAATTATCTGGCATTGATAATAATGAAAATTTTGTAAAATCTAGAATTTTAGATATTAAAGATCTTTCGTCAGCAACCAAAGACGATATTACTTTCTTTCATTCAAAAAAATATGAAAAAGCAGTATCAAAAACAAAAGCTTTTTTTTGTATTACAACAGAAAATCTTAAAGATTATTTACCCAGTCATTGTAACAAAGTTATTGTTTCTAACGTATTGATTGCAACTGCTAAAATTACAAAAGTGTTTTATCCAGATTCAGTCACAGATGATTTTGATACTACTGTGCAAGATATATCCAAAACATCTTTTAAGAAAAAAGTTAAGTTTGGGAAGAATGTATTAATTGGAAAAAATGTTAAAATTGGAAAAAATTGTTCTATAGGTCACAATTCAGTTATAGAAAAAAATGTTATAATTGGAAATAATTGTTCTATAGGATCTAATGTAATTATCAAAAATACAATTATTAAAAATAATATTTATATTTTAGACGGGTGTGTAATTGGAAAAAAAGGTTTTGGTTTTTTTCCTGATAAAGAAAAAAACTTTCGTTATCCTCAAATTGGTGTTGTTATAATTAATGACAATTCTGAAATCGGATGTGGATCTACTATTGATAGAGGCTCAATGTCAAATACTATAATTGGAAAAAATACGTACTTAGACAATCAAGTTCATATCGCTCACAATGTTAAAATTGGTGATAATTGTATTATAGCTGGTCAAGTAGGATTTGCAGGTAGTTCCACATTAGGAAATCATGTAATGATTGGAGGCCAAGCTGGAATATCAGGACATTTAAAAATTGGTAATAATGTTCAAATAGGTGGAGGAACTGGAGTAATAAATGATATACCAGACAATTCAAAAGTTATGGGATATCCAGCAAAAAGTTTAAAAGATTTTATAAGAGAAAATAAATGATACATAAAACTGCAATAGTAGACAGTAAAGCTAAAGTTTCAAGTTCAGCAATAATAGGTGCTTATTCAGTAATAGGACCTAATGTTGAAATTGGAGAAAATGTGATAATTCATTCTCAAGTAAATATTTCAGGAAACACAAAAATTGGAAATGGTAATAAAATTTATCCATTTGCAGCAATTGGTAATGACCCGCAAGATTTAAAATATAATGGTGAAGAAACCAATCTTGTAATAGGAAATAATAATAAAATAAGAGAATATGTAACTATTCATCCAGGAACCTCAGGTGGTGGCGCCATAACTAAAATTGGTGATAATTGCCTGTTTATGATTTCATCTCATATAGCTCACGATTGTAATGTAGGAAATAATGTAATTATAGCAAACAATGTTCCATTGGGTGGTCATGTGACTATTGAGGATAATGTAGTTATAGGTGGAAACTCTGCAGTTCAACAATTCACTCGAATAGGACAAATGGCAATGATAGGTGGAATGACTGGTGTTTTACATGATGTAATTCCCTATGGATTATCGATTGGCAATAGAAATTATTTACAAGGACTTAATTTAATTGGATTGAGAAGAGCTAATTTTGAAAACAAAGATATTTTAGGCCTAACAGAGGCATACAAAGAAATTTTTGCTACAAAAAACCTTACAGACAACTTAAGTAAATTGAATGGCGAATTTAAAGAAAACCCATTAGTTAAAAATGTTATTGAATTTATAACAAAGGACAAAAAAAGATCAATTTGTACACCTTTTTCTAAGGAGTAAGATGATTGGCTTAATATTTGGAGATACAAGTTTTCCAATAGAAATTCTGAAAAAAAGTAAGAAAAAATAAATTAAGATATTTAATAATTGATTTATCTAAGTCAAAAAAAATTTAAAAAAGATAAAAAATCATATCCCGTTTCTATTGGACAGTTCGGTAAAATTATTAATATTCTAAAGAAAAATAATTGCAAAAAAGTATTATTTGCCGGAAAAGTATTAAAACCGAACTTTTCAAAACTTAAGTTAGATTTAAAAGGCATTTATTATATCCCAAGAATTATTAAAGCTTCAAAGTTAGGGGATGCAGCTATATTAAAAGAAATTATAAAAATATTAAATCAACAAAAAATTACAACAGTAAGTTCAATATCATTTAATCCAGAATTGTCACTTAGAAAAGGAAATTATTCTAAAGTTAAACCAAATAATGAAGATAAAAAAGATATTACAAAAGCTATAACAACGCTAAATAAATTAGGTAAATATAATTTTAGTCAAGGTACCGTAGTTAGAAACAAAAAAGTAGTTGCTATTGAGAGTAGTGTTGGAACAGAAAGAATGCTTAAAAAATGTAAAAGTAAAAAATTTAGAAACACTGGAGTTTTAGTAAAATTTCCTAAGAAAAAACAAGATCTTAGAGTTGATCTACCTACAATTGGGTTAAAAACATTAAAACAATGCAAAGTTGCAGGACTCAAAGGAATAGCCCTAAAGAGTAAACAGAATGTATTTCTAGATAAAAGCAAATGCGTTAATTTTGCCAACAAAAACAAAATGTTTATTACAGTTAAATGAAAAAAATATTTGTACTTACTGGAGAACCATCAGGAGACAAATTAGCTTCAACTGTTATTTCAAATTTAAAACAAAATAATTCAGATATTGAATATTCTTGCGTTGGTGGAGAACATTTAAATTCATTAGGTATAAAATCAATTTATGATCTTAAAGAAGTTACTTATATTGGCTTTACAAGCGTTCTATTAAATTTATTTAAAATTAAAAAAAAAATTAATGAAACTGTAGAAAAAATAATAGAATTTAAACCTAACGTTTTATTTAGTGTAGATAGCCCTGATTTTACGTTAAGAGTTGCTGAAAAAGTTAAAAAAATTAATCCAAATATAAAAACTGTTCATTATGTAGCTCCCCAGGTCTGGGTATGGAGAGAGGGTAGAGTAAAGAAATTTAAAAAGTTTTTAGATCATATTCTGTTATTGTTTAATTTTGAAAAAAAATATTTTGATAAAGAAAATATTAATAATACGTTTGTAGGACATCCTTTAGTCGAAAAATCCAATAAAACAAAAACTGATTTATCTAATTTAATCAAAAAAGATAAAAAAATTATATCTTTATTTGCTGGAAGTAGATCCTCCGAAACAAGTATACTCTTGCCCATTTTGATAGATTTTATAAAACTAATGAATGATAAATATAGTGATTACCTTTTTGTATTTCATGCAACTGATGAAAATAAAAATTATATAAATGATAATATTAAAAGTACCAACCTATCTAATATAGAAGTTATTTCTGATAAAAATATTAAATCTCAAATTTTATCAAATTCTGTATTTGCAGTTTCAAAATCGGGAACTGTTTCACTAGAAATTTGTAACGCTAAAGTTCCATCAATCATTATATATAAAATGAATTTCATGAATTTTATGATTGTTAAATTGTTAGTAAAAATTAAATATGCAAATATAATTAATATAATTAATAACAGAGAAGTTATTCCTGAGCTTATTCAAAATGAATGTAACTCAAAAGAAATTTTTAATTCAGTTGTTTATTTTTTAAATAACCCAAGCCTTATGGATAAACAAATTAATGACTTTACTGATACTTTAAATGAAATTAGATCCAAAACTTCTTCAGCAGAAGAAGCTTCTTCAGTTTTATTAAGTTATCTTGTTTCCTAATCTTTTTAATAACTCTTTTTTGCCAAGAGAACCTATAATATCATAAATACCAGGTCCAAATTTTGATCCTGTTA
Source organism: uncultured Pelagibacteraceae bacterium (assembly GCA_902597425.1). Classification (GTDB taxonomy): domain Bacteria; phylum Pseudomonadota; class Alphaproteobacteria; order Pelagibacterales; family Pelagibacteraceae; genus Pelagibacter. The sequence continues at coordinate 6,078 of CACJXT010000008.1, forward strand.
AAATAATCCTTAATGGTTGACCAACACCTTTGAAGTTAGTTTCATTTGATTTTATAAGATCATTAATAATTGGTTCTAAGCTTTCTTTGTTTAATTTTTCTATTTTTAAAATGTTATTAGAGAATTCAGATATGATTTTTTTGGCTTTATTATCTAATAATTTTAAATCATCTTGATTAACCGTAACTTTATCTTTAATTATATATTTAGAATTATTGTATATATCTTCTAAAGTTTTAGCTTTATTTTTAAGAAATGATAATGAGGATTTAATTTTTTCTCCTTTTTCATTAGGTATTTTTTCTTTATAAATTTCACAGTATTTGTTCAATTGATTATAAAGTTCATTTTCATTTATGTGTTTAATATAATGCTCATTCATTGATAAGATACGGCTCATATCTAGTTTTGATGGTGATTTACCTATACCCTCGATATTAAAATGTTTAATACTTTCATCTAATGTAAATATCTCTTTATCTTTAAAAGACCATCCCAGTCTTAATAAATAGTTTCTTAGAGCATCAGCCATAATACCGATTTTTTTATAATCATCTAAAGTTGATGCTTTATCTCTTTTTGATAGTTTTTTCCCATCAGAAGTGTGAATTAAAGGGATATGAACATATGTAGGCAAATCCCAACCCATGCTTTCAAAAATTTGCATTTGTTTAAAAGTATTCATCTTATGATCATCACCTCTAATGATATGAGTTATAGCCATTTCTTTATCATCAGCAGCTGCAGATAAATTATAAGTAGGTGTACCGTCTTTTCTTAAAATTATGAAATCTTCGATAGTTGCATTTTCTATATTAACTTTGCCTTGCACAAGATCATTTAAAGTTGAATTTCCTTCAATTTTACTTTTAAACCTTATAACTGGATCAATATCCTTTGGAACATTTTTAATACTTCTACATTTTCTATTATAAATATATGGTATTTTTTTTTGTTTAGCTCGTTTCTTTTCTTCTTCAATTTCATCTTCAGTACAATAACATTTATAAGCAAAACCTTCGTCTAAAAGTTTGTTTACAATCTCAACATGTTTTTTTATCTTAGTTGATTGAACATATTCTTCTCCATCAGCGTTAATTCCTATCCATTTTAATGATTGAATTATTTGTTTTTTGTATTCATCTTTTGATCTTTCTTTATCTGTATCTTCAATTCTCAAGTTAAAAGTTCCATTTTGATTTTTAGAAAATAACCAGTTAAACAAGGCAGTTCTTATTCCTCCAATATGTAAAGGACCAGTAGGAGAGGGAGCAAATCTAGTTGCTACTTTAGACATTGAGAATGTTTAGACTATTTTATTAGAAGTTTCTATATAAAGATACTAAAATACCTTGAACTTTTACCCTATCAGGACCAAAAATTTTGGTTTCATAATTTTTGTTAGCACTTTCTAATGCTACTGTCTTACCTTTTCTTCTAATTCTTTTTAGCATTGCTTCATGATCATCTATTAATGCAACAACAATTTTTCCATTATCAGCTGTATCAGTTTTTTTAACAATTACTGTATCACCTTCATTAATTCCTGCATCTATCATAGAATCACCTTGAATTTTTAAGCCAAAATATTCTCCATTTTTTTCTAAATTATTTGGAAGAGGTATTCTAGAAACTTCATTTTGAATAGCTTCTACTGGAGTGCCCGCAGCTATTTTACCCAGAACCGGTATCTCTATATCATCGTTATTTCTTTTATCGTCGTTTAAACCGCCTTTAATCACACTAGGTGAAAAGCTGTTATAAATATCATTTGCGGAAGCTGTTTCTGGCAACTTAATTACTTCTAATGCTCTTGCTTTGTGTGCAAGTTTTCTGATAAATCCTCTTTCTTCTAAAGCACTTATTAGTCTGTGGATTCCTGATTTAGACTTTAAATTTAAAGATTGCTTCATTTCTTCATAAGAAGGAGATACACCTGAGGCTCTTAATTTTTTATTTATAAATAAAAGTAGGTTTTTTTGTTTTTTAGTTAGCATAGAACAAATATCGTACATTTATGTTCTACAAAAGTTCTCCTATGATAACAACAGTTTAAAAATGAGTGAAATAGCGGTTTATTTAACTAAAGTACTGAAAAAATGGAATTATTTTTTAAATTTTTTAAAAGTGATTCACCGATCAAGAAAGTTTTAATATTAGTTTTTTTATTAATTTCTAAAAGTTCCTCTTTTGTTTTAATTCCACTTTCAGAAATTAAAGGTCCAGCATGATCAACTAAAACATTGTGAATATCATAAGTTGCATTTACTTCAGTTTTTAAAGTTTTAAGATTTCTGTTATTTATACCAATTAGTGCTTCTTTAAATCTAAGAGCTTTTTTTGCTTCTTCTACAGTATGAACTTCAACGATAACAGACATATTTAATTTTAATGCCTCTTCATACAAATCATTTGCTAAATCATCAGAAACGCCAGCTAGGATAATTAAAACTGCATCAGCACCATAACTTTTTGCAAGATGTACTTGAAATTTATCTACAAAAAAATCTTTACATAGAATTGGTAAATTAATTTGTTGTTTAATTTTACTAATATGAATTAAATTTCCCAAAAAAAAATCTTCTTCAGTTAGAACTGATAAACATGTTACATTATTACTATTGTAAATCTCTGCAATATTAACAGGGTTATAATTTTCGATAATCAATCCTGCCGATGGACTTGCTTTTTTAATTTCAGCTATAATTGAAATTTTATCATTTTTAATATTATTTTCTATTTTTTCTTTAAAATTCATAAAAGATTTATTTTCATTTATTCTATCTTTTAAAGAGTCTAGAGATATAGATTTTTTTAATATATCTATCTTTTTAATTTTATTTATAATTATTTTTTCTAAAATATTTTCAGACATTTTGAATTTTTTTTAAATGTTCAAAGGCTTTACTAGTTAAGATATGTTTTCTTGCATCTTTGTATGCATTGTTAAATGTAGAATATTTCTCTGCAACTATAAGACCAGCAGCAGCATTTAAACACACAGCTTTAGAAAAATCATTATCTTCGCCTTTAAATATATCTATCATCTTGGCCGCATTAAATTTTGCATCATCGCCAAGGAGATTGTCAAATTTATTTGCATTGATATTTAATTCAATGGGATCGATAGTTATCTCTGAAATTTTATTATCTTTTAATTGTACAACATTTGTTTTTGCATAAGGTGATATTTCATCTAGACCATCTTCACTATTTACAATCCAAGCAAATTTAATATTTAAATTGTATAGTGCATTAGCAAAAATTTTTAGTAATTTTTTGTCAAAAACACCAACTACCTGTTTTTCAACTAGGGCAGGACTACTTAAAGGTCCAATCATATTGAATATTGTTCTTTTACCAATCTTTTTTCTAGTTGGTCCAACAAATCTCATTGCACTATGATAATTTGGTGCAAACATAAAACCAAAGTTATTTTTTTTTATCTGATCTTCTATATCTTTTGGTTCTAAATCAATTTTGATATTTAAGGCTTCAAGAACATCACCTGATCCACATTTAGAAGAAACTGCTTTATTTCCATGTTTTGCAACTTTAATGCCCATACTAGCCAATAATAAAGCCGAAGCTGTTGATATATTTAATGTATTCATACCATCGCCGCCCGTTCCACAGGTATCCACACAATCTTGAACATTAACTCTTTTAGATTTATCTCTTAATACATAAACTCCACCAGCAATCTCATCTGATACTTCTCCTTTACTTGAAAGAAGTGTTAAAAAATCAAAGATCTCATCCTCTGAAGCTTTACCTTCCATTAATATTTCAAAAGCAGCTTTGCTTTCATCAAATGACAAATCTTGTTTATTTTTTAACTTCTCTAAGAATTTTTTCATTATTTTTTATGATTAATGAAGTTTTTTAAAATTTTTATTCCAATAGTAGTTTTAATACTTTCCGGATGAAATTGAACTCCATGAACATTAAATTCTTTGTGTTCAACTCCCATAATAATACCATTTTCCGTTTCTGCTGTTATTTCAAGCTCTTTGGACAATGTTTTTTTATCAATTATTAGACTATGATACCTAGTTGCCTCGAACTTAGAAGGAAGATTTTCTAATATACCAATTTTTTTTGATATTATTTTGCTAGTTTTGCCATGCATTAGTTTTTTAGCTTGAATTATCTTTGATCCAAAAACCTGAGCAATAATTTGATGGCCTAGGCAAACACCAAGAATTGGAATTTTTTTATATAAAGATTTAACTATTTTAATACAATTTCCAGATTGATTGGGATTACCCGGGCCTGGAGATATAACAATTTTGTTATACCTTTTTTTAATAATTTGATTTTCAGTTATCTCATCATTTCTAATTACATCTACTTTTGTCTTTAATGAAGAAAGATAGTGATACAGATTAAATGTAAAGCTATCATAATTATCTATTAATAAAATTTTCATTACCTTAAAGCATTAAGTAAAGCTTTTGCTTTATTCACAGTTTCTTCAAATTCTTTAATTGGTTTACTATCAGCAACAATTCCTGCACCAGCCTGAACATAAAATTTGTTATTCTTTGCAACAGCGGTTCTTAATGCTATGCATGTGTCAAATTCACCGTTTGCAGAAAAATAACCTATACCACCAGCATAAACTTTTCTTTTGCTAGATTCAAGTTCATCAATTATTTCCATAGCTCTAATTTTAGGTGCTCCAGAAACTGTTCCAGCAGGAAATCCAGCAAGCAATGATTTAAATTTAGAATATTGTTTATTATAAACGCCTACAACATTTGATACTATATGCATGACGTGTGAATATTTTTCTATAGTAAAACTTTCAGTAACTTTAACAGTATTAATTTTAGAAACTTTTCCAGCATCATTTCTGCCTAAATCTAACAACATTAAATGTTCAGAAAGCTCTTTTTTATCTTTAAGCAAGTCTTTTGAAAAAAAATTGTCTTCTTTAGTATTTTTTCCTCTAGGTCTTGTTCCAGCTATTGGTCTTACTGTAATTTTATTGTCCCTTAATCTTACTAAAATTTCTGGGCTAGCACCTATTATTTGAAAGTCAGAAAAGTTAAAAAAATACATAAATGGTGAAGGGTTTGTAACTCTTAGTTTTTTATAAATATCTAAAGGATTTTTTGATAATTTTGCCTCAAACCTTTGACTCAAAACTACCTGAAAAATATCGCCAATTTTAATATAGTTTTTTGCTTTATTAACCATATTTAAAAAATTATTCTTAGAAGTGTTTGATTTAACTTTAATATTTTTACTAGTTATTTTTTGCTTTAAAAAATTTTTACTTAAAGATGACTGGTTTAATAGTTTATTAATTTCTTTTTTAATATCAGAATACTTTTTTTCGTAATTATTAATTTTTTCATCTTTAAAAACATTAATGATAAAAAAAATTTTCTTTTTTAAGTTATCGTGAATAATTAATGTTCTCGGTCTTAGCAGTCTTACATCGGGAAGTTTTAAATCATCACTACATTTATTTGGAATTTTTTCGACATATCTAATTGAGTCATATGAAAAGTAACCAGAAATTAAAGAGCAAATAGGGGGCAGACCAGAAGGCGTTTTAAATTTGAAATTTTCTATAATATTTTCAATAATTTTCTTAGGTTTTCCTCTAATTTTTTTTTTTTTATTTCTATCAATCAAATATGAATTTTTATTGTTAAACTCCCATATTTTGTCAGGATTTTTTCCAAAAATTGTATATCTACCTTTGATTATTCCTTTCTCCACTGACTCAAAAATAAAACTATTTTTTTCTGGTAAAAAATTGTTAATTAAATTAAGGATTTCTTTATCACCTTTTATTTTTTGACTAACAAACAATACTTGGTTTAGATTTTTTTTATGTTGAAACTTGAAATTTTTAAAGTTTCTATTAATCATTATCGAAAGTAATTTTTAACTCTTTCAAGTGTTTTTTGGTTAATTGTAACATTATATTTTTCATCAAGAAAATAATCATAAGAAGTAAACATATTATTTTTAATTATTATATTTGTTTGATTTTTGTAATCTAAAAATTCTTTGGAATCTTTGGATATATCATTAGTGTATAATTTTTTTATCTTTGCAACAAATACATCTGTTTTTTCGTCAAATATTAAAGTGAAAGAGTTTATTGGCAGTGAATACAAAAGTTTAATAGAAGCTGTGCTAAATTTATCATTATCATTTATAGAATTTAATATTACATTTTCAATTTTACCGTCAGCAAGTTTATCAAAAGTAGTTTGATTAAATTTTTTTTCATTAATTTCATTTAATAATTTTTGATTATATTCAAATTTGCTTTTTTCATATAAAATTTTTGTTACTTTATTTTTAAAAGTTTCATTGTCTAATGAAGGCAAAATTTTATTAATTTTATTTATTTTATAAAGTACATAAAATTCATTTTCATCGATTAAGAGTATTTTATTTTCATTTCTCTTTGCATAGATTTTTTCCTCAATTTTGTCACCATTGTTATTTGTAGTATAATTTTCCTTTATTATTGGCATAATTTTTAATTCAGTTATTAAATTATTGAAACCTATACCATTAGAAATCTTGTTTTCTAATTCATCAATTTTTTTAAAAAAAAGTTCATTAAATTGATCTGATCCAGTTAAGTCTTTTGGGGTTATTTTAATGTAAGAAAAATCAATATATTCATCTTTTAATTGATCTTTATTTTCATCAATAAATAATTTTATTTCACTTTCAGAAAAATCTTCATTTTTTTTGTATGCATTATTTAGATTTATAAAATCAACTTCCAATTTTCCAGTTTGCTCTTTATATGTGTTGTTCGTTAAAAAAAAAGGCGCTTTTATACCTCCACCAATGTATGAAAATAATTCTCCTTTCAATTCATTGTTTTTTAAATTAATTTCAAAAATTGGTGCAGTTAAGTTTTGTGATAATAAAAACTTTTCATATTTAGTTCTTGAAAATTTTCCTGAATCATCTAAGAAATTTTTATTTTTCCTAATTCTTTTCGCTAAAGAACTTTCAGAAATAAAAATATTTAATTCTTCAATTTCCATATTAACCAAAGTGTTTGATATTAAATTTCCTAGAAGTTCTTCCAATATATTGTCATCAATATTTTCTTTTACTACATTTGTATCAATTTTTAAGATATTTAAATGGTCAATAAAATCTTGAGTTGAAACAGTATAATCATTTATTTTAACAATGTTATTTGTATTTCCTCTATTAAATACCCCACCCATTCCCCAAAAAACGAAAGGAATAATTATTACTACTAGCAATATTTTAGCAGGCAAAGTTTTTGAAAAGTTTCTAATATTATTTAACATTGATATTTTTTAAGATATTGATCTGTAAAAGACAAACCTATAGATTAAATTTTTCATTATGACAAATAAATATATGTATTATATAGCTAATTGGAAAATGTTTGGTGACAAAAAGTCACTTAATTCATTAAATAAAGTTATTAAATTATCAAAAATTAATAAAAATAATAAATTTAAATTAATCTATTGTCCTCCATATACATTATTAGATCTTTTTTATAAAAAGCTAAAAAATACTAGTATTGAAGTTGGTGCCCAAAATTGTCATGAAAATGAAATTTATGGCGCTTATACGGGTTCAATAAATTCAAAAATGATAAAAAATGTTGGCGCTAAATATGTAATAATTGGCCATTCAGAAAATAGAAGTGATGGTGAGAGTGATATTTTAATTAATAAAAAAATTAAATCATCTATAAAAAATGGATTAAAAATTATTTTTTGTATTGGTGAAACTTTATCACAAAGAAAAAAAAAATTAACTAATAAAATTTTAACAAATCAAATCACTAAAGGCTTAAGTAATGTAAAAAAATTAAGCAATGTACTTTTTGCTTACGAACCAATATGGTCTATTGGAACTGGAGTTATTCCTAATAAAGACGATTTAGAAAAAGATATAATTTTTATTAAAAACAAATTAAGAAACAATTTTAAGTTAAAAAATGCAAAAGTTTTATACGGTGGTTCTGTTAATCCTAAAAATATAGCGATTTTAAAAAAAATAAATATTATTGATGGTTTTTTAGTTGGTGGGGCGTCTCAAGATTCAAAAAAATTTATTGATATAGTAAAAAAAACCGTTATTTAACTCTTATGGAAAATATTTTATTAGTAGCTAATGTTATAATTGCAATAATTTTAGTCCTTTTGATTTTAATGCAAAAATCAGAAGGTGGAGCTCTAGGTATTGGAATATCTCAAGATAGTTTTATGTTTTCAAGGTCAGCTGGTAATTTTATGACAAAAGCCACTGCCATTGTAGCTACTATATTTATAATTTGTAGTTTATCTCTTACAATAATATCTAGAGGAGAACTAACACCAACCACATCTGTTATTGATAAAATTGAAGAAAATTCAGATGATGCTCCAGAAATTCCAGAAAGTAAAAATTAATACTTTCCAATTTAAAAATAAGTGGATATAAGGTAATTCCATGGCGCGATATATATTTGTCACTGGCGGCGTGGTCTCATCTTTAGGTAAAGGTCTTTCGTCGGCGTCCTTGGCTTATCTTTTACAGTCTAGAGGATTTAAAGTTCGAATTAGAAAACTTGATCCATATTTGAATGTTGATCCTGGTACAATGAACCCTTTTCAACATGGAGAAGTTTTTGTAACTGATGATGGTGCTGAAACAGATTTAGATTTAGGTCATTACGAAAGATTTTCTGGAATTTCCGCAAAAAAATCAGATAATATTACAACAGGTCAAATATATAGTGATGTTTTAAAAAAAGAACGTAAAGGAAAATATTTAGGTAAAACAGTACAAGTAATTCCTCACGTTACTGATCGAATAAAGGAATTTATTAAAAGTGATATTAAAAATGAAGATTTTGTAATTTGTGAAATTGGAGGAACTGTTGGTGATATTGAAAGTTTACCATTTGTTGAAGCAATAAGACAATTTTCAAATGATATAGGTAAAAAAAATACTTTATTTATTCATTTAACATTAGTTCCATATATGAAAGCTTCAGATGAAATTAAAACTAAGCCGACACAACACTCAGTGAAGGAGCTAAGAAGTATTGGAATACAACCAGATATAATAATATGTAGATCTGAAAGAAATATTCCTTTAGATCAAAGAAAAAAAATATCTTTATTTTGTAATGTAGATATTAAAAATGTTATTCAAACAATTGATGTAAAAACTATTTATGAAGCACCAATTAGTTTTAATAATGAAAAGCTTGATAAACAAGTTCTCGATTACTTTAAGATAAAGTCAAAAGTAAGCGTTAATTTAAACCCATGGAAAAAAATTACTAAAATTGTATTAAGTCAAAGAAAACACGTAAATATTGCAATAATTGGAAAATATGTAAATTTGAAAGATGCTTATAAATCTTTAGATGAAGCGCTTGTTCATGGAGGAATACATAATAATTTAAAGGTTAATTTAGTAAGGATTGAATCTGACAATTTAAAACCTGCTGAAATTAAAAAAAAATTAAAAAATGTTTCAGGTATTTTAATTCCTGGTGGATTTGGAAAAAGAGGTACCGAAGGTAAAATTGCAGCAATTAAATATGCAAGAATAAACAAGATACCTTTTTTAGGTATTTGTTTTGGTATGCAGATGGCCATTATTGAATTTGCTAGAAATGTATTAAAAATTAATAAAGCTTCATCTAGTGAACTAAATTCAAAATGTATTCCAGTTGTAGGTTTAATTCATGAATGGAAAAAAGATGGCAAAACTATCAAAGGTACCAATAAAGACTTAGGTGGTACTATGAGATTAGGTTTATATGAAGCTGAACTATTAAATAATTCTTTAATTAAAAGTATATACAAAACAAAATCAATTAAGGAAAGACATAGACACAGATATGAAGTCAATATTAATTTTAAAAAGAATTTTGAGAAAAAAGGTTTAATATTTTCTGGTAATTCACCTGATAAAAACTTACCTGAAATTATAGAACTTAAAAATCATCCATGGTTTATTGGTGTCCAATTTCATCCTGAATTTAAATCTAGACCTTTGTCACCACATCCTTTATTCTCATCATTTATTAAAGCTGCTAAAAATCATAAAAAATGAAAAATTTAACTGTTAAATGTGGAAATTTTGAAATATCAAACTCTAGTAAATTTTGTCTGATAGCAGGTCCATGCCAGCTTGAAACAGAACAGCATGCCATGGATATGTCTAGCAAAATTAAAACAATTACCTCAAAATTAGGTGTTAATTTTATTTATAAAACTTCATTTGATAAAGCAAATAGAACTAGTTTAACAGGCAAAAGAGGAATAGGTTTAGAACAATCACTTCCAATATTTGACAAAATTAAAAGAGAATTAAATATACCAATATTAACTGATGTTCATAATATAGAGCAATGTGCAGTTGTAGCAAAACATGTTGACGTTTTACAAATTCCAGCTTTTCTTTGTCGACAAACAGATCTGTTAATTGCTGCCTCTAAAACAAAAAAAATTATTAATGTTAAAAAAGGACAATTTCTTGCACCTTGGGACATGGTTAATGTTACGAAGAAAATTTCTGATACAGGGAATAAAAACATTCTTGTTACTGAAAGAGGTGCTAGTTTTGGTTATAATACATTGGTATCTGATATGAGATCTTTACCAATCATGGCTAAGAATGGATATCCAGTCATTTTTGATGCAACACATTCAGTACAACAACCTGGTGGACAAGGAGATAAAAGTGGAGGACAACGAGAATTTGTAGAATATTTATCAAGAGCAGCAGTAGCTGTTGGAGTTGCGGGTATATTTATGGAAGTTCATCAAGATCCTGATAATGCGCCATCAGATGGCCCTAATATGATTCCATTATCTAATTTAGAAAACTTATTAAAGCAACTAATAGAAATAGATAAAATTGTAAAAAGATAATTAGTGAATAAAATTACCAAAGTTCATTCAAGGCAAGTTTTTGATAGTAGAGGGAATCCAACTATAGAAACAGAGGTATTTTCAAAAAACATTAGCGCAACAGCAATTTGTCCTTCTGGTGCATCTACTGGAACTTATGAAGCATACGAAAAACGTGACACAAAAAGTAAAAAATATTTAGGCAAAAGTGTTTTTAATGCAATTAAATTAGTAAATTCAAAAATTTCAAAAAAATTAAAAAATAAAAATTTACACGATCAAAAACTTATTGACTCTTTATTAATAAAACTTGATGGGACCAAGCAAAAAAGTAATTTAGGAGCAAATGCAATTTTATCAGTATCAATAGCTGTAAAAAAACTTTCTGCTAAAATTAAAAAAATACCTCTCTATAAAACTTTTTTGTTAAAAAATAATTTTAAATTACCTTATCCTTTAATGAACATTATTAATGGAGGTGTTCATGCAAATAACGGCTTAAGAATTCAAGAGTTTATGATTAGGCCTGACAAAGCTAAAAGTTTTTCTGAAGCGATGAGAATGTGTTTTTTGATAATCCAAAATCTTAAAATTTTAATTAAAAAAAATAAATTATCTACTTCAGTTGGCGACGAAGGTGGATTTGCTCCAATGATAAATAATAATGAAAAAGCTTTAGATTTAATTGTTAAGGCGATAAATAAATCTGGTTTTAAAAATGGCAAAGACGTTTCTATTTGTTTAGATGTTGCTGCAAATGAATTATTCAAGGATGCAAATTATTCTATTCATTCAAAAAAATTTATATCTGTTGAAAAAACTATTAAAAAATATTTAAAAATTATTAACAAATATCATATTAAGTCTATTGAAGATCCTTTTTCAGAAAATGATTGGGTTTCTTGGAATAAATTAATGAAGTTGGTCAGTAACGTCCAAATTGTTGGTGACGATTTGTATGTAACTAATCTTGAAAGATTAAAAAAAGGGTTTTTAAATAATTCTTCAAATGCAATTCTAATTAAATTAAATCAAATCGGAACAGTTTCAGAAACTTTAGAAGTTATTAGATTTGCGCAAATAATAGGGTATAAAACAATAATATCTCATAGATCTGGTGATAGTGAAGATACATTCATTTCAGACCTTGCTGTAGGAACAAATTCAAATCAAATTAAAACAGGATCTTTGGCTAGATCTGAACGAGTAGCAAAATATAATCAATTAATACGAATAGAAGAAGATCTAGGAAAAAAGGCAAAAATGAATAAGATTCATTAATGTTAAAAATAATTAAAAAAAATTTTTTTTTATCAATATCTACATTTTTAATATTATTTTTTATCTTTAATCTTTTAGATGGAGAAAGAGGTTTATTATCTTATCTAAAAAAAAAACAAACATTGATAGATCTAGAAAATAAAGAACTTTTGTTATCAAATAAAATAAAAAATTTAGAGTTAAAAAATTCATTACTTACCGACAATTTAGATTTAGATTTTATAGAGATTCTCATAAGAGAAAAATTTTTATTTGGTAAAAATGAAGAGACACTTTATATAATTAAAAAAAATGAAAATTAGACACCCAGAAAAAATTAATAAACCATTTAACCCTATTAAAAAAAAGCCTGACTGGATAAGATCAAAACTCACTAATAGTAAAGAATTTTTTCTTACAAAAACTATAATTAATAATAATAATTTGGTTACTGTATGCCAAGAAGCCAACTGCCCAAATATTGCAGAATGTTGGAGTAAAAAGCATGCAACATTTATGATAATGGGTGATACTTGTACTAGGGCTTGCGCTTTTTGTGATGTCAAAACTGGTAAACCAAATAGTTTAGATCCATTAGAACCATTTAAAGTTTCATCAGCAGTAAATAAACTTAATTTAAAACATGTCGTAATAACATCAGTTGATAGAGATGATCTCGAAGATGGTGGTTCTAATCATTTTTTTGAAGTAATTACTACAACAAGAAAAAATAATCCAAATACATCAATTGAAGTATTAACTCCTGATTTCTTGAGAAAAGGTGATGCATATAAAAAAGTTTTGGAAGCAAGTCCTGATGTTTTTAATCATAACATTGAAACAGTACCTAGTCTCTATTTAAAAGTAAGACCTGGTGCTAGATATTTTGCATCACTTGAACTTTTAAAAAATGCAAAATTAATTAATAAAAAAGTTTTTACCAAATCTGGATTAATGGTTGGTCTTGGTGAAACAAAAGATGAAATTTTACAAGTAATGGATGATTTAATATCTGCAGATGTTGATTTTTTAACAATTGGACAATATTTACAACCTTCTGTAAAACACCATGCTTTAGTTAGATATTATAAACCTGAGGAATTTAAAGAATTAGAAACAATTGCAAAATCTAAAGGTTTTTTATTAGTTTCATCTTCACCATTAACAAGATCTTCTTATCATGCAGATGAAGATTTTGTTAAACTTCAAAAGAGCAGAGTTAATCAAATTAATGCCCAAAGCATCAGTTAAAAAGTTAATTGAATGTAGAAAAGAACAGTTAATTGATCTAGTTCTTGATATTGAAAAATATCCAGAATTTGTTCCTTTTTGTATTGGTTCAAAAGTATATGAAAAAAAGGTTCAAGGAAATTTGTTATTAATTATTGCAGACCTTACAATTGGGAAGGGCCCTTTTAAAGATACTTATAAAAGTGATGTTAAGTATAATAAAAATGAAGACTCTATATTCGTAACTAATTTAGATGGACCCTTAAAACATTTGGAAAATACGTGGTATTTTAAAGAAAAAAATAATGTTACTGAAATTTCATTCGAAGTTGATTTTGAACTTAAAAATGAATTTTTGAATATAGTAATGACAAAATCTTTTCAATTTGCTCTTGATAAGATTGCTGAAGCTTTTCAAAAAAGGGCAGAGGATTTATTTAAGAAAACTTAAAATTAAATTCAAAGCTTTATTTACAGCAGATCTTTGAATAGCTATTCTTTTCTTATTTTTAAATAAGTATTTTTTAACTAGTGTTTTGTTACTTTTTTTAATACCAATAAATACTAAACCTACTGGTTTTTTTTTAGTTCCGCCATTAGGACCAGCAACTCCAGTAATTGATACAGAAATATTAGTTTTACTAATTTTATTTAAGTTTTTTACCATAGATAAACAAGTTTCATAACTAACAGCACCATATTTTCTTATGGTATTTTTTGGAACTTTAAGAGTATTTATTTTTGACAGATTGCAATAAGTAACAAATCCAAGTGTGAAAACTTTAGAAGAACCACTGATAGAAGTTACTGAACTTGAGAGTAAACCACCGGTACAAGATTCTGCAAAGGAAATTTTAAACTTTTTTTTTCTTAGTAAATTGACAATTTTTTGAGAAAGTTTTTTCATGAACTTAAAACCATATACAATACAAGAACAGCCACAACGTATAATCCAGCGGCAACATCATCCATAATTACTCCAAAACTATTCTTAAAATTTTTATCATAATAACTAACAGGATAGGGTTTGGTAATATCAAAAATTCTAAATAGTATAAACATTATAAAATAAAATGTTAATATTTGATTTATTTCTTTTGGTCCTTCATGCGCTATTTCATAAAGACATATAGGAATTGATTGACCAATAAACTCATCAATTACTACTTCTTTAGGATCTTTATTATCTAAATCTTTTATAAAATGATTAACTGCATAAAGTGAAATAAAAAAAATTATAATTATAAAAACTAAAATAATTTCTGGAGATAAATTTAAAGTATGAAATAAAAAAAATAAAAAAAAAGTTGTAGCCAGTGATGCAAAGCTACCAGGTATTTTTTTAATTTTTCCTATTCCAAAAAGAGTAACAAACAAAAAATTTATATTATTAAGCATATTTAATAACTGAAGCAATTACTTCACAGGCTATAGCTTTTTCTTTTCCAATTAAACCTAATTTTTCAGTTGTTTTTCCTTTTATATTTATTTGTTTAGGAGATAGTTCACAAATTTTTGAAATTGAATGAATCATTTTATTTTTAAATTTTGAAATTTTTGGTTTTTGAGCAATAATATTTATATCTATATTATTTATTTTATAATTTTTAAGCTTTATTTGATTTATAATTTTTTTAAGCAATATAGTTGATCTAATATTTTTAAATTTATTATTTTTATCAGAAAACATTTCACCAATATCTCCCATTTTGCAAGCTCCTAGAATAGAATCTGTAATTGCATGCAAAACTGGATCACCATCAGAATGACCCAATGTACCAAGCGAATAAGGTATTTTTATACCACCTAAATATAATTTCTTACCTTTAACTAATTTGTGAACATCAAACCCAATTCCATATTTTATAATTCTATCAAATGTTATGTCTGAATAAAATGTAATTTTGTTATTTTTTAATTCACCATTAATTATTTTAATCTTTTTACCAGCAGAAATAAATAAATTCGCATCATCGGTAATTTTTAAACTTTGATCTTTTTGAAGTTTATAAATTTCATTATAATTAAATGCCTGTGGTGTTTGTGTTAAATAAATATTTTCTCTATTTAAGTTAAAAATTTGATCTTTATTTTTTAGTTTAACTGAGTCGTTAGTTTTTATTGCTGGAACAACACATTTATATTTTTTTAAATTTTTGAACAAAGTTTGAATTAATTTTAGTGAAAAGTTTGGTCGAGCTGCATCATGAATAAAAACTTTTGATATATTGTTTCTTTTTATACTTTTTAAAGCCTTGTAAGAAGATTCTGCGCGAGTTTTTCCACCAATTACAATTTTTATATTTTTAAGTTTAAGGCTTTTGATGAATTTTAAATGTTTTTTTTTAATAACAACTATTATTTTATTAAATTTTTTACTAATTAATGCTCTTTCTATAGAGTGTTGAATTAAAGCTTTTCCTTTAAATAAATGGTAGGGTTTAGGAGTTATTGATTTAAATCTTTTACTTTCTCCAGCTGCTAGTATTATAAAGCAATTATTCATGATTAAATTATATAATTAGTTTACTTATTACATAATGTTTGAATTTATCAAAAAAAATATATTTTTAGTAATAATATCTATTATTACTTTATCAGTAGGTTTTTTAACGTTTTTAACCTTTATTGATAAAAGTTTTATTAAACTTAAAGAATTTAATCTACAGACATTACTCATAAGCAACATAGTTTTGTTAATAATATTTTTTTTTATTATATTCATTGAAATTAAAAATGCTTTAAAAGACGATATTAATATTAGTGGATCTAAAGCTAATAAAAAATATATAGCATTCTTTTCTTTATTTACGTTAATACCAGCAGTATTAATTTCAGTTTTCTCATTATTTTTATTTTCTTTTGCATTAGAAAAATATTTAGATAAAAAAATTACAACTGTAGTTAATAATTCATATAAAATGGCAAAAAATTATGTTGATGAAATAAGAAATAAAATTGAATCAGATATAGTTTTGATTGGATACGATTTGAATAAAAACATTAATATTTTTTATGATAATAAAAATATGTATATAAATATTTTGAAAACGCAGAAATTGGTCAGAAATGTAGATGAGATTCATTTAATTGATAGTTCTGGAAATTTAATAATTTCTACTTTAGATGATAATCGACTGTTTGAGCCACCCGATGATAAAGCGTTAAAAATAATTTTTAATAAAGATACTCCACTAAAAATTATTAATGCCTTTGAAAACAAATCTTCAGCTATATTAAAACTTCCAGGTTATATAGATACATATATTTATGTAGTTAAATATTTAGATGAAGAAATATCTAATTATTTAACAGAATCTCAACAAGCAATAAATTTTTATTATACAGTTGAAGATCAAAGAACAGGTATTAAAATTTCTTTTATAATTATTTATCTTGTAACTGTTACTTTATTGATATTTTTGTCTATTTCTATTGCAATTAAGTTTTCTTCTAGATTTTTTAAATCAATTGGTAATTTAATTTCTGCTTCATCTAATATCGGAAAAGGTTTTTTAGATACAAAAGTTCCTGAAATTGAAACTGAAAAAGAAATTGAAACTTTAAATAAAAACTTTAATTTAATGATTGATCGACTTAAAACTCAACAAGAAAAATTATTGATTAACGAGAGACATGAAGCTTGGGAAAGTGTTGCTAGGAAATTGGCTCATGAAATAAAAAATCCATTAACACCAATTCAGTTAACTATTGATAGATTAAAAGACAAATATTCATCAATTGTAAATACTTCAGATAAAGAAAATTTTAATGATTATTTAAAAACTATTATTAAACAAATAAAACAAATTGAAAATTTGGTTAACGAATTTTCTGATTTTGCTAGGATGCCAAAACCTATTTTAAAGGAAAATGATTTAATAGTCTTGATTTATGAAAATATTAAATTATTAAAGCAAATTGATTTATCAATAGATATAAATTTTAAACATTTTGATAATAAAATCTTATTTTTTTGTGATAGTGAGCAGATTAATCGTGTTTTTTTAAATTTAATTAAAAATTCAATAGAAAGTATTCAGGAAAAATCTCTTAAAACACCCAATTTCGTTAAGAAAATTAGTATAGAAATAATAAACAAAAATGATTATATAGAATTCATAATAACAGATAATGGAACAGGTTTTTCTGAAGATAATTTAAACAATATTTTAAAACCTTATTTTACAACTAAATCAAAAGGTAGTGGACTGGGTTTATCAATTGTAAACAAAATTATAAATGATCACAATAGTAGAATTAAATTCATAAAACAAAATATAGGCGCAAAAATTATTATAGAATTTAAAAAAAATGTCGACTGAAATATTAATAATAGATGATAATCCTGACATTAGAAACATTCTTAATGATTTAATTAGTGATGCTGGTTACAAAACTAGAGTTGCTGCAAATTATAATCAAGCCTTAACAGAAATAGATAAAAAATTACCTGATGTAGCAATTATAGATGTTAAATTGGATAAAGGTGACAATGATGGTATTCAGCTTTTAAATCATATAAAAAATAAAAATAAAGAAGTTCCAGTAATAATTATTTCAGGACATGCTAATATTGAAATGGCAATTAAATCATTAAAATCTGGTGCATTTGAGTTTATACAAAAACCTTTTGACCAAGAAAGATTGATGAATTTTGTTAATAGGGCAGTTGAAAATTTTAAATTAAAAAATAAAAATCGAGAATTAGAATCTAAACTTTTTCATTCTTATGAATTAATTGGAAATAGCCCAAACATTGATAAAATTAAAGAACAAATTGAGAAATTATCGGCAACTGAAAGTAGAATTTTTATAAATGGTCCAACAGGATCAGGGAAAGAGCTAATTGCTAGAAAAATTCATAAAATATCTAAAAGACAAAAAGAACCTTTTGTTATTTTAAATGGAGCATTGCTGGATGTTAAAAAATATGAACTTGAACTTTTTGGTGAAGAAAAAGAAAATGGATCAATATCATATGGAGTTTTAGAAAAATCCTCAGGAGGTATTTTATTAATTGATGAAGTTTCTGAAATACCTTTAGAAACTCAATCAAAAATTTTAAGAGTTTTAATAGATCAAAAATTTAAAAGAATAAATGGCAATCATGATATTAATGTTAATGTCAGGATAATTTGTTCCTCTAGTAAAAATATTAAAAATGAAATCACATCTGGAAATTTTCGAGAAGATTTATTTCATAGACTAAATGTTTTTCAAATTGATGTTGAGCCTTTAAACAAAAGAGTTAGCGATATTCCGTTATTAATAGATTACTTTTCTAAAAAGATTTCACAATCTTACAATTTGAAAAAATTTAATATTGATGCCAATAATCATTATTTATTAAATTATTATTGGCCAGGAAATGTAAGAGAATTAAGAAATTTAATTGAAAGAATAGCAATTTTAGCTCCAGATAATGAAGAAAAAGTTTCAAGTATTATTAAAGAATCCTTAAAATCAACTGAATTGGATAATTTAAAGATTGAAAATTCTTTATCAGTTCCACTTAAAGTTGCAAGGGAAAATTTCGAAAAAGATTATTTAACTTCACAACTTAAAAAATTTGGTGGAAATATTTCTAAAACAGCAAAATTTGTAGGAATGGAAAGATCAGCGCTTCATAGAAAGTTAAAAGGTTTAGGAGTTAAAGATTTAAATTAATTATGAATATAATTATTTGTGGTGCTGGTAGAGTTGGTTTTGCTATAGCGAAATTGTTATGTGAACAAAATCATTCAATTACAGTAATAGATCAATCTAGTGAAGATATTCAAAAAATTAATGGAAGTTTAGATGTAAAAGCTATTGTTGGTAAAGCTACTTATCCTTCAATTTTAGAAAAAGCCAATGCTGCAGATGCCGATATGATAATTGCTGTTACAAAAAATGACGAGATTAATATGTTGATATGTCAAATTGCATTTTCAATTTATAATATTCAAAAAAAAATAGCTAGAATTAGATCTCAAGACTATCTTAATCCAAAATTTTCTAAAGTTTATAATAAGGAAAATCTTCCAATTGACGTAATTATTTCTCCGGAACTTGAAATTGCAAAGTCACTTCAAAGAAAATTAGAAGCTCCAGGTGCTTTAGACAATGTTCCTTTTGCAGAAAATAAAATAAGATTATTAGAAATTTTTGTAAACAAAACTTGTCCTTTAACAGGTATAAAACTTAATGAGTTAACAAAGAAATTTCCTAAATTAGAGGCAAATATCCTAGGAGTTATAAGAGATGAAAAATTTATTATATTAAAAAAAAATGATGTAATGAAAGAAAACGATAAAGCCTATGTAATTATAAATTCATCACAAATGCAATTAACATTATCAGCATTTGGTCATAACGAAAAGATATCTAATAAAATTTTAATTATAGGTGGTGGCAATATAGGTTTTAATTTAGCTAAGAACATTGAACAATCTTTTGATTCAGCAAGAGTTAAAATAATTGAAAAAGATAAAAATAGATCAGAATTTATAGCAAAAGAACTTAACAATTCAATTGTCATTAACGGAAATGGTCTTGATGAAGACGTTTTAGCTGAAGCAAATTTAGATGAAATCGAAACAGTATTGGCTCTTACAAATGATGATGAAGATAACTTAATGGTAAGTGTTCTTGTTGAAAAGTTTTCTCAAGACAAGAGAACTATGGCATTAATTAATAAACCAAATTATTCATTATTGCAGTCATCATTAAAAATTGATGATTTAATTGATCCAAGAATGAATACCGTTTCAAGTATACTTAAACATGTTCATAAAGGAACAATAGAAACTGCTTATAGTATTTTAAATGGAGAATATGAAGTTATTGAAGCTGAAATTATAAATACTTCTGAGTTAATTAATAAAGAATTAAAAAATTCTAACTTGCCTGAAGAAATAAGAATTGGTGCAATTTTAAGAGGTGAAGATATTATTATACCAAGATCTAATTTTGTTTTTAAAAAAGAAGATATTGTTGTTTTTTTAGCTAAAAGAGATCATTTATCCGTTGTTGAAAATATGTTTCGAATTAGCTCAATTTAATTATTAATGAGTCACTTTAGCTTAATTTACTTAGGCCTTTTTTATTTAATAATTTCTGTTCTATCATTTTTTAATATTATTTATTCCTATTACTTTAATCTTTATTTAAATATTGACAGTTATATTTATTCATTAATTTTATCATTGATAATAGGTATAATTTTTTTAATTAAAAAAAAAAATAATTATAAAATATCAATCTATCATAAGGTTTTAACCGTCATATCTGGATATTTTATTTTACCTTTAGTTATCTCTATTCCATTTTATTTTAGTATTTATAACATTTCATTTTTAGACTCTTATTTTGAAGCTATTTCAGGTTTTACCTCAACTGGATTTACTATTTTTGAAAATATTAAGCATTTAGACGAAAGCTTGATATTGTGGAGATCATCATCTCAGTGGATTGGAGGATTATATTTTTTGTTTTCAATTATATTGTTAATAGATATTTTTGATAATAATTTAAAAAAAACTTTAACCAATTTTTTATCTTTTAATACATTAGAAACTTTAAAACAATCATCCAAAATATTAATATTATACATTTTATTAACATTTTTATTATTTGTTGTATTAAAAATTTTTGATTTAAGAACTTTAGACTCATTTAATTTAGCAATGACATTAATTTCATCAGGTGGCTTTATTCCAGTTAACAATTTATCTACTATCATTAATACTAATACTAAAGAAATTGTTTTTTCTTTAACTATGCTTGTTTCTTTTTT
>CACJXT010000009.1 GCA_902597425.1 uncultured Pelagibacteraceae bacterium
TTATTAGACAAAAATAAAATTATAACACCTCATATAAAAGAGTTTCATTCTATATTTCCTAAAATTAGCAAAAAAATTAATAATTATGAAAAAATAGTTAAGGCATCAAAAATATGCAAATGTAATATTGTATTAAAAGGTTCAAATACTTTAATTAGTTCACCAAATAAAAAAATTGTATTAAACAAACATACATCAAGTGAATTGGCGGTAATTGGTTCTGGTGATGTATTAAGTGGAATAATTGCAAGTTTAGTTGGTAAAAAAAAATTAAGCTCTTTTTTAGCTTGTTGTGCAGGTGTTTGGATTCATGGTGATTTAGCAAAAAAATTTGGTCCTGGTTTAATTGCTGAAGATGTTGTTAAGAATATACCTAAATTATTAAAAAAATTGAAAAAAAAATTTTTAAGAAAAAATTATAAGTAATTGTTATTTCCAATCACCAATTTTGCTATATAGAAAATTTCTAAAGGCTTGAACTCTAGCAACATTTTTCAATGATTCAGGATAAACAAAATGTGCTTCTGTAATAGGACCTTCTAATTTTGGAAGTACTTTTATTAAATTTCGGGATTGAAATACTAAATAATCGGGTAGTGCCGCAAGTCCAACTCCACTTTCGACTGCTAACAATAAGCCCATAACACTGTTAACTTTCATAATTGATTTTCTTTTTTTATTATCTTTAATTCCAAGTTTTAAAGCCCAATCAGGATTAAAAACCGGTGATGGAGCTCCTTTCCCAAAAGAAATAAATCTATGTTTATTTAAATCGTTAATATTTTTCGGAATACCATGTTTTTCTAAATATTTTGTAGACCCATAAATATGATATTTTATATCAACCAATTTTCTTTGAATGTAGTTAAGTTTTTTTGGTCTCCTCATAAAAATACCGATATCAGCTTGTCTCGTACTTAAGTCTAATTCTTTGTCATCAAATATTAATTCAACTTCAATTTCGGGGTTTATTTGCATAAATTCACGTATTCTTGGTGTTAACCAGTGAGTGCCAAAACTTCTAACAGTTGTAATTGTTAATTTACCAGTAGGTTTGTTCTTTTGATCGCCTAGCGATGTTTCAACTTCTTTTAGTTTGCAAATTACTTCATGTGCAGTTTTAAAAACATATTCGCCATTTTCTGTCAAAGTCAAACCTCTAGCATGTCTTTCAAATAATTGAACTTTTAAATCTTGTTCTAAAGATTGAATTTGGCGGCTGATTGCAGATTGACTTAAGTTTAAATTTATTGTTGCACTAGTAAAACTTCCAGCCTCAGCAACTGCATGGAATATTTTTAATTTATCCCAATCCATTATTTATTTAAATCTACTAAATATCTTCCCGAAGTTTCTCCTTTTAACATTTTTGGATATACGTTGAGAAGTTCTTCTAAACTAATTATTTTAACTGATTTTTCAAGTTTTTCAAAATCTATTAATTTACTTGCTTCATTCCAGATAAATTCTCTTCTTTTCTTAGATGTGGATACAGAACTAATTCCCCATAGTTTTACTCCTCTAATAATAAATGGCATAACTGTTGTATTTAATTTAATATCAGAGGCATTTCCACATGCCGCAACAACGCCAGCGTCTTTAGTTTGTGCAAGTACATTAGAAAGAATTTTCCCTCCTACAGTATCAATTGCACAATCCCATAATCCTTTATCTAGAGGTCTTGGATCTTTCTCAAAAACATTACTATTTAAAATAGTTTTAGCACCAATTGATTTTAAATAATCATTATGTTCAGATTTTCTTGTGACTGCTGTTACATTGTAACCTAACTTAGCTAATGTCATAACGGAAATACTTCCCACTCCACCAGTTGCTCCAGTAACTAAAACATTATTAACTTTTTCTCCTAATAACAATTCTTCTTTAGCTTTAACTGCAAAAGAACACATTAAAGCTGTGAAACCTGCAGTTCCTAAAATCATTGCTTGTTTTGTTGTAATATCTTTTGGTTTCTTGACTAAAAAATCTCCATTTACTTTTGCAAGTTGAGAGTATCCACCATAATAAATTTCTCCAACACGCCATCCTGTTAAAATAACTTCATCTCCTTTAGTATAATTTTTATTTTCACTTTCAATTACAGAACCTGAAAAATCTATACCGGGAATATGTGGAAATTCTTTAACTAAACTTGCGCCATTTCTCATTATAAGTGCATCTTTATAATTTAAACCTGAATAATCTACTTTTACTAAAACATCTCCATGCTTTAAAAAACTTTTTTCAATAGATTTAACCTCTCTTGTAAAATCTTTTTCTGTTTGATTAACTACTATAGCTTTGAACGTTTCTGGCATTTTAAAATATATAAAAGATTTATTTACTAATAAATCTCAAATATCTATTTTGATAACTTAAATCTTCTTTAAATTGACCTAAAAAATAATTTGTAACAGTTGTTGCTTGTTCTTTTTTAATTCCTCTCATAGTCATGCATTGATGAGCTGCATCAATTGATACAGCAACTCCTTTTGCATCTAATGCATCCATTAAAGTTTTAGCAATTTGCATTGTTAATCTTTCCTGTGTTTGTAACCTTTTTGAAAATACTTCTACAACTCTAGCAAGTTTACTTAAACCAACCACTCTTGAATTTGGTATATACGCAATATGTGCTACACCAATAATTGGAGCCAGGTGATGTTCGCAATGACTTTGAACTGAAATGTTTTTTTGAATAACCATATCATCATAGCCTTGAACATCGCCAAATGTTTTTTCTAAAATTTTATTTGGATCTTCGTTGTAACCTTTAAAATACTCTTTAAATGCTTTTATTAATCTTTTTGGTGTAGACGCAAGACCTTCTCTCATAGGGTCTTCACCTATCCATTTAATGATCTTTACAAAAGCTTCTTCAGCTTCTTTTTCAGAAATCTTTTCTTTGTGTTTAATGTCTTTTTCAACGTCTTTAACTAATTTCATTAACAGCCTTATACATATAAATAAGTATTATTAAAATATGTAATATATGAACTAATATGTTAAAAAATCCATAAATATGTTTAAAAAAAGAGAAAATGTCGCTGCTATTGAAGAGGGTAATTTGCTATCTCCAAAGTTTGATAACAATGGATTAATTCCTGTTGTCACAACTTGTTTTAAAACTAAAGAAATTTTAATGCATGGTTATATGAATGTAGAAGCTTTAAAAAAAACCATAGAAACTAAAGAAGCTCATTACTGGAGTAGATCAAGAGAAGAAATTTGGCACAAAGGAAAAACAAGCGGCTTTGTTCAAAAGGTAAAAGAAATTAGAATTGATGATGATCAAGATTCTGTTTGGTTGAGTGTTGATATAGGTGATGGTGCTAGCTGTCATGTTGGATACAGATCATGTTTTTATAGATCAATACCATTAGGTAAAATTGATAATGGTAGAAAAGTGGAAATAAAATTTGAGGAGAAAGAAAAAGTTTTTGATCCAGAAAAAGTTTATAAAGGAAAAACCAATCCTACAAAAATATAATTGTTATGAATGAACAAAGTCGAGTTGAAGTAATTAGACCTTTTGGTCCTCTAATAGCAAAAGTGAAAATCCCTGAAAAAATATTAAATGAATTAAATAATTATGTAGATAAAATTATAATTGATGAAAAAAAATCTAAGGATCAAGATTTTGGAAAACATTTAGCAGGAAATGTGACGCAAGAATTTCTTCTTGATCAAGAGTTTATAAAAAATAGTGGGTGGTTACAATTTTTAGCTAATTGTACAGGAACATGGATAAATTCTTCAATGAATCTCAAAATTACAGAGTTTAATATGATTAAAAGTTGGATAGTAAGACAATTTGCAAATGAATATAATCCTGTGCATTGGCATTCGGGACATATTTCGGGAGCAGGATTTTTAAAAGTTCCGGAAAATCTTGGAAAAACATTTCAAGATCAAAAAAAAAATAATAATAATGGAAAATTAGAATTAATTCACGGAAATAGAGCATTCCTCTCTACGGCAAAATATACAATTGAACCAAAAGTTGGTGATTTTTATTTTTTTCCTCATTATTTAATGCACCATGTTTATCCATTTTCTGGAAACAATGAAGAAAGAAGATCTATTTCTTTTAATGCATTGATTGATAAAAAAATATTTGATGTATTTGGATCTTAAACAAAAATGACAATAAAACAAAAAAACGTATTTGGAGAAAATTTAGAAAATTGTTCTAATAATCCTTTAACTGGATGGTTTAGGGACGGTTGTTGTAACACTGATGAAAATGATCATGGTGTTCATACAGTATGTGCAAAAGTAACTGATGAATTTTTAGAATGGTGCAAACAAGATGGAAATGATTTAATCACACCACACCCAGAGTTTGGTTTTCCTGGTTTAAAAGAAGGTGACAGTTGGTGTGTTTGTGCAAGCTCGTATGCAAGATCTTTAGAAGCAGGAAAGGCCTGTCCTATTTTTATAAAAAAAACTCATGAAAATACTTTAAAAATAATTCCAATTGAACAATTAAAAAAATTCGCCATCGATTTATCTTAACTACATATTCCCATATTTTGGACCACCACCCCCCTCTGGAGTTACCCAAGTAATATTTTGTGATGGTTCTTTAATATCGCACGTTTTGCAATGAATACAATTTTGAGAATTTATTACAAATTTTGGATTATCATTTTCTATTTGAATTTCGTAAACACCTACAGGACAATATCTTTGAGCAGGTTCATCGTATTTTTCTAAAGTATATCTAGTTGGTAAAGCTGAATCTTTAAGTTGTAAGTGTACAGGTTGGTTTTCTGTATGATTTGTACCTGTTAAATAAACAGAGCTAGTTTTATCAAAAGTAATTACATTATCTGGTTTTGGATAATCTATTTTTGGCATTTCAGAAGCTGGTTTTAATGTTTCATGATCTGAACGCCTATGTCTCAACGTAAATGGTAATTTTCCTCTAAATAAAATTTGATCTATTCCTGTAAATATAATTCCAATAATTAAACCCCAACTAAAACTTGGTTTAACATTTCTAGCTCTATGAAGTTCTTCATAAACCCAACTTTTTTTAAATTTATCTTCATAAATAGATAAATCTTTTTTTTCTTTTAAATTTTCAATAATTGTCTCTGCTGCAATCATTCCACTTTTCATAGCAGTGTGTGATCCCTTAATTTTAGGCATATTTAAAGTACCAGCATCGCAACCAACTAGTAATGCACCAGACATATACATTTTGGGCAAACTTTGTAGGCCACCTTCGATTAGAGCTCTTGCTCCGTAAGAAATTCTTTTTCCACCCTCTAAAATTTTTTTAATTGCAGGATGAGTTTTAAATCTTTGAAATTCATCAAATGGGGAAAGATGTGGATTTTTGTAATCTAAACCAATTACATAACCCAAAAAAACCTGCTTATTTTCTGCATGATACATAAAACTTCCACCATAAGTATTGTTGTCTAAAGGCCATCCTGCTGTGTGCATTACTAATCCCTCTTCGTGATTTTGATCACTGATTTCCCAGATTTCTTTAAAACCAATTCCATATTGTTGAGGATCTTTACCCTTGTTTAAGTCAAATTTTTTAATTAACTGTTTTCCTAAATGACCTCTACATCCTTCTGCGAAAACAGTAATTTTTCCATGCAATTCTATACCAGGTTCAAAACTATCTTTTTTATTTCCTATTTTATCTAAACCCATATCTTGAGTTACTATTCCTTTTACAGCTCCATTATCAGAATATAGAATTTCACTTGCAGGAAAACCAGGAAAAATTTCAACACCTAATGCTTCTGCTTGTTCTCCAAGCCATCTACATAAATTTGCTAAACTAATAATATAATTGTTATGATTTTTTTGAACAGAAGGTAGCAACCAAGTTGGCCAGCTTAATGATTTAGTTTTGCTTAAAAACAAAAATTTTTCTTTTGAAACCTTTGTTTTAATTGGTGAATTTAGTTCTTTCCAATTTGGGATAAGTTCATCTAAAGCTCTAGTTTCAAATACATTACCACTTAAAATATGAGCTCCAATTTCAGAGGCTTTTTCTAGTAAACAAACATTTAAATTTTTATCTAGCTGTTTTAATTTAATTGCAGTGGATAAACCTGATGGACCACCGCCTATAATTACTACATCATATTCCATTACTTCTCTGGACATATGTTATTTTTTTACAGTATTTGTTATTTTTGTATAGTATTTAATTTATTTAATTCTTCTAAGAATTGAGGAAGTGCTTCAAACAAGTCTGCTTCTAAACCATAATCAGCTACACTAAATATTGGAGCTTCACCATCTTTGTTAATTGCAACTATTACTTTACTTTCTTTCATTCCTGCAAGATGTTGAATTGCTCCTGAGATTCCAACTGCGATATATAAATCTGGTACAACTACTTTTCCTGTTTGTCCAACTTGATGGTCATTTGTTATGTAGCCAGCATCAACTGCTGCTCTTGATGCTCCAATTGCTGCATTTAATTTATCTGCAATAGCAGTAATTAATTTGAAATTATCTCCACTTTGCATTCCTCTTCCTCCCGAGATAACAATTCTTGCAGTACCAAGTTCTGGCCTATCTGATTTTACTTCTTCTCTTTTAATAAATTTAGAAATATTAGATGCTTCTATTCCATCAATCTTTTCTATAACAGCTGAGCCACCAGAAGTTGGTGCTGGATCAAAAGATGTAGGTCTAACAGTTATACATTTTTTTAAGTCATTACTTTTAACAGTTGCAAATGCGTTTCCTGCATAAATTGGTCTTATAAATGTATCTGATGATACAACTTTTATAATATCACTAACTTGTGAAATGTCTAAAAGAGCTGCAACTCTAGGCATTAAATTTTTTCCAAATGTATTTGCCGAACTAATAATGTGTGAATAGCTTTCAGTTATTTTAACTATTAAAGGAGCAAAATTTTCTGGAAGAAAATTTTCGTAATGTTCTGCCTCTACATGTAAAACTTTTTTAACTAAAGATACTTCAGAAACATTTTTAGCAACATTTTCACAATTCTTTCCAACTACTAATACATGAATATCAGCATCAATTTGCGAAGCCGCAGTAATAGCATTAAGTGTGAAAGGTTTTAATTCTTTATTATTGTGTTCCGCAATTAATAAAACTGACATTATATAACTTTAGCCTCATTTTTAAGTTTTTGAACTAATTCAGCAACATTGGCTACTTTAATTCCTGATTTTCTTTTTGGTGGTTCTTCTACTTTAATTTGTTGAATTCTTGGTTTTGTATCTACTCCTAGATCTGATGCATTTATTTGTTCTATTGGTTTTTTTTTAGCCTTCATAATGTTGGGTAATGACGCATAACGAGGTTCATTTAATCTTAAGTCACATGTAACAATTGCAGGAACATTAACTTCTATTGTTTCTAATCCTTCGTCGACTTCTCGAGTTACTTCTAATTTGTTTTCTTTAACTATAATTTTTGATGCAAAGGTAGCTTGTGGCCAATTTAATAAAGCACTTAACATTTGTCCTGTTTGATTACAATCGTCGTCTATTGCTTGCTTACCCATAAATACTAAATCTGGTTTTTCTTTTTCTACGATCTTTTGAAGAATTTTTGAAACTGCGAGTGGTTCAATTATACCATCTACTTTAATATGAATTCCTTTATCGGCACCTACTGCTAAAGCTTTTCTAACTGTCTCTTGAGCTTTTTCTTCGCCTACTGTTACTGCTATAATTTCTGTCGCTTTACTTGCTTCTTTAAGTTTTACTGCTTCTTCAATTGCATTGTCATCTGGCGGATTAGTTGACATCTTAACATTATCGGTAACAACTCCAGTTCCATCTTCTTTAACTCTTACTTGAACGTTATAATCAATAACTCTTTTAACAGCGACTAATATTTTCATTATGCTCTTAGTAGTTTGTTTTCAGGATCATATGGACTTTCATCTAAAATTGTAGCGTCATGCATTTTTCCCAAAATATCAATTTTTAATTTTTGTCCAGTTGTCGCAAGTTCAGGTTTTATCATTCCTAATGCTATTGATTTATTTAGTCTAAAACCAAAGTCTCCGCCTGTTGCTCTACCAACAACTTTTCCATTTTCGTAAATTGGGTTATTTCCAAGAACATCAGCGTCAGTTATGTTGTGAACTTCCATTGTAACTAATTTATTTAAAAATCCTTTTTCTCTCCATTTATTCAAAGCTTCAAGTCCAATAAATTTTCCTTTGTTAGGATGAATGAATCTATCTAATCCCGATTCATAAGGTGAATATTCAATAGACAATTCTGTTCCAACTAACTTATATGACTTTTCAGCACGCAAACTGTTCATCGCTCTTATTCCAAAAGGTTTTAAACCAAGTTCTTTTCCATTTTCCATTAATTTATCAAATATATGATTTTGGTATTCTAATGGGTGATGAATTTCCCATCCTAGCTCACCAACAAAATTTACTCTTATTGCTGTACATGGAGCATATCCAATATCTACTTTTTTAGAGCTCAGCCATTTAAAATTTTCATTTGAGAAATCATCTTTTGAAACTTTTTGCATTAGATCACGTGCTTTAGGTCCAGCAACAACCAAAACACCTATTGAGTTTGTTAAATTTTCAAATTGGACTGTCCCATCTTTTGGCATCCATTTTTGTATCCAATCATGGTCTAGTCTTTGAAATGCTCCTGCTGAAACTAAATAAAAACTATTTTCAGCCTCTTTCATAATGGTAAATTCTGAGTGTACTCCTCCTTTTGTATTAAGAGCATGACATAAATTCACACGTCCAATTTTTTTAGGTAGCTTGTTTGCTACTAAATAATCTAGAAATTCTTCTGCTTTTGGACCTATTATTCTACACTTCGCAAATGCAGTCATATCCAATAGACCTACTTTTTCTTTTACATTTTTGCATTCTTTTTCAACTGCTTTAAACCATTTTGATCTTCTAAATGACCAATCATCTTTTTGTTCCATGCCGTCTGTTGCAAAGAAATTTGGTCTTTCCCATCCAAATTTTTGTCCAAAAACTGCTCCTAAATTTTTCATTCGATCATAACATGGTGCTTGCCTTAATGGTCTTGCAGCTTCCCTTTCTTCATCTGGATAGTGAGTAATAAATACATTTCTATATGCTTCTTCATTTTTTTCTTTTAAGTAAGATTTTGAGCAATAATCCCCATATCTTCTTGGTTCAACTCCAAGCATGTCAACAGTCGGTTCTCCATCTACAATCCATTCTGCGAGCTGCCATCCTGCTCCACCAGCTGCTGTAATACCAAAACTATGTCCTTCATTAATCCAAAAGTTTTTTAATCCCCAAGCAGGTCCAACTATTGGATTACCATCTGGTGTATAACAAATCGCACCATTATAAACTTTTTTAACTCCAACTTCTCCAAAAGCTGGTACACGATGAATAGCTCCTTCAATATGAGGAGCAAGTCTTTCTAAATCTTCTTGGAATAATTCATATTCAGAATCCTTTGTTGGACCATCAACATAACAACATGGCGCACCATCTTCATAAGGTCCTAATATTAAACCTCCTGCTTCTTCTCTCATATACCAGCGACTATCGCTATCTCTAAGTACTCCCATTTCTGGCAGGCCTTCCTTTTTTCTTTTTTGAATTTCTGGATGAGGCTCTGTCACAATATATTGGTGCTCAACCGGAATAACCGGAATATCTAAACCAACCATTTTTCCAGTTTGTCTTGCAAAGTTTCCAGTACATGAAACTACATGTTCACATTCAATTGAACCTTTGTCGGTTTCAACTATCCAGCTATTTTTTGTTTGTTTAATTCCTACTACTGCTGTGTTTCTATAAATTTCTGCTCCTTTATTTCTTGCACCTGTTGCAAGAGCTTGTGTTAAGTCAGCAGGTTGAATATATCCATCTTCTGGATGCTGGATTGCACCAATTAAACCTTCTATATTACATAAAGGCCAAATTTCTTTTACTTGTTCGGGTTTTAAAAATTTTACATCAACACCAATTGTTTGAGCAACACCGGCATACTGATGATATTCATCCATTCTATCTTTATTGCTCGCCAGTCTAATATTTGATACAACGCTAAAACCGACATTCTTACCTGTTTCTTCTTCTAGTGTTTTATAAAAATTAACTGCATATTTATGAAGTTGTCCTACAGAATAACTCATATTAAATAATGGAAGCAATCCAGCTGCATGCCAGGTAGAACCTGAGGTTAATTCTTTTCTTTCAACAAGAACAACATCTGACCAACCTTTTTTTGCTAAATGGTAAAGCATGCTAACACCAACTACTCCACCTCCAATAACAACTACTTTTGCTTTTGACTTCATTACGCGATTCCTACTAGATTTTATAAATAATTAAAGATTAATTTTGACCTAATCAAACTGAAGAGCCTAAAGAAACAGGGTTTGAAACTAATGTTGTTAACCAACAGTCTTTTAAAGGACCTTCTTCATAATATTTTTCAACCTCCCACTTAAATTTATAATAATTCTTATCTTCTCCAAGAATTGTCACTTCAAAACCATGCTTGTTATTTGATCTAAAAACCTCAATTACTTTACTGTCTAAATGGTTTAACAGCATTTTATAACTGTCGCTCTTAAGCATATTGATAAATCTCGGAAGAGGACCAGTAAATTTTTTATTTAAAGGATGTGCAAACTCCCACGTTTGTTTTATTCCATAATCAATTGAAGGATTGTCATTTTTCATTAAACCACTTAATTGAATTTTTACCACTTGATAAGGTTCAATGTTATCATTTGGTTTAATTAAATCAGCTTTTGCAGTAACGATAAACATAATTGCAAGAAAAAAAATTATAACTAAATAAATTAAACCATAAAAAGAATACTTAAAAAATTTCTTCATAATTCGATAGCAGTTCTTTTTACATCTTCTAAAAACTTTTTTCTTTTTTCTTCTGTTACAAAAGGAACTGCAAAATATCTTTTGTAAGTAACGTCCTTTATTCCACAAATATTAAACACACCTCTCCTTAGTCTTTTAGTCGGCATATTTAAAAAAAAAGTTCTAATTGCAAATTGTGGAGACCCATAAGTACAAAATACAATAGCTTTTTTTCCTTCCAAATTACCTATGGGATAACCATAATTTCCAAATAATTTTTTAAAACTAAACGCCCATGGTGGTGCTAAAACTTTATCTATCCAACCTTCAAGTATTGCTGGCATTCTAAAATTCCATATTGGTGCGATCAAAACAATTGTATCAGATTTTTCTATTCTTTTTTGATGATCAATAACTATAGCATCTGGTTTCTCTCCTGAAAAAACTGGATTAAATTTTTCTTTATAAAGATCAACAAGATCTACTTGATGTCCTTTTTGTTTTGCTGTTTCAATGAAAACATCTCTAATAGCTGCATTAAAAGATTTTTCATTGTAATGCCCATAAACTAAAAAAACTTTTTTCATTAATTCCAAATTTTATTTAAAGTTCTTTCTCTGCCACATGCTTTTTTGTATCTCAAATAGTTCAAAAACTTTACTTCGTAATAGTTTTGATGCATATCTTCAGCTTTATAAAATTTATCAAATTTTCTCACATAAGTTACAATTTTTTTCTTAAAATTTTTTTCTAATTTTATGATACTTTTTTCTATTAAATCCATTTGTTCATCATTTTCATAGAAAGCTACCGATCTATAACTATAACCTTTATCGCAAAATTGACCATATTCATCAAAAGGATCTATATTTTTCCAAAAATGATCAAGCAAGTCATTAAAATTAGTTATATTTTTATCAAAGATAATTTCAATTGTTTCAAAGTGTCCAGTATTTCCATATGTTACTTCTTCATATGTGGGATTTTTTGTTGTTCCGCCTGAATAACCGGAAATTACTTCTAAAACACCTTTCTTTTTTTCAAAAGACTCTTCCATGCACCAAAAACATCCTCCTGCAAAATATACTTTTCCTAAATCTTGGCTAAATACTGATGTTTGTAAAAATATAAATAAAAATAAAACTATAACCTTGTGTTTTGCTATCATTTTATTTCCAATTTACTTTAAACATAGCTTCATTTCTTTTAAGCATAGGTAATGTAAAGGGACTATTATAGCTTGCTTTTATTGCGGAACCTGAAATTGAAATATTATTTTTTTTTAATTCATTTTCTAGAATCTCTTTATGTTTAATGAAATTTTTATTAGATGCTCTTCCTGAATACCTAATTACTGCATAGTAACCCCCTTCAATGTTAACTATTTTAACATCAGAACTTGATGGATATGGAACATTATCTTTATTAAATTTTGATGGTAAATAAAATTGCATAGCCATGTTTCCTTTGTTTTCCATTTGAGTAACGGGTATTGTCATTTTAATTTCTTCATTTGTTTCATTATCTCCTGATATGTAATTAAATAATTTTCGAAAGCTATTATTTTCATTTGTATTAAGAGCCTGAACCGCCAAACGATCAGAATATTTTCTTATTTCATAAATTTCGTTTGATTTTACTACATCATATTTAGCTTCTTCATTTGCCATAACATTAGAATATGAGAAAAGTACTATGCTGTAAAATATGAAAAATATAATTTTTTTCACTAATTTTTTAATACTGGAAATACAGGATTAGATTTTTGAAATAATTTTTGATATTCCTGTTTGATACATTTATTGGAAACATATTTAATTTTTGCATTTTCAACAATTTTCCTGGCTTCTTCATTGTGAATTCCATACTGTAACCATAGCACTTTGCTTCCGATTTTAACTGCTTCATTTGCAATACCAGGTGTTTCTTTTGAAGGTCGAAATATATCAACTATGTCTACTGGTTCAGAAATTTTTTCTAGACTAGCAAGTACTTTTTCTCCATTTATTACTTCTCCTTCTGCAAAAGGGTTAATTGGTATTACTTTATAACCAAAATCTTGCATATATTTCATAACTACATTGGCAGGTTTTCTTTTTAATTTTTTTGGGTCTTCACCTTTTTTTTCTGAACTTACCCCAACCATTGCAATTGTTTTTGAATTTTTAAAAATATCTTTTATTTGATCGTCACTCATTTATTTTCCCATTTCGGATGGTGCATTTTAAATTTAGAGGAGACTGTAGTATATTCTGAATATCCCAATCGTGCAACATAACGCATAGTCGCACTATCTACTCGTCCTTTTTTTATAAATCTATTATTAATAAATATCCCAATAACTTCACCAATAATAATTGTGCCGGATTTCTTGGAATTAGATTTTAACTTTATAGTTTTTAATAATTTACATTCTAGATTCACAGGGCTTTCAGCTACTGATGGGGCTTTTACTTTTTTTGATTTACGTTTTTTAAGTTTTGTAAATTTAAATTCATCAATATCTGAAGGTGCATCTATAGATGAAAGAGCCATTTGTTTACAAATTTTTGATGTAGCAAAATTAACAACAAATTCTTTAGTTGAAAGAATATTTGTTAAAGAATCTTTATATCCACTATATGAAATTGATGCTTCTTCAGAGAACATAACTTGTGGTGGATGGTCAGCTACGGCATTAAAGTATGAATAAGGAGCTAAATTTGGTATGCCTTTTTTGCTTATAGTTGAAATCCAACCGATAGGTCTTGGAAAAATAAGAGATTTATATGGATCAATTGAAAATGGATGTCCTTTTTTTGGTTCATAAAACATTGATCCTCCCAAAAAAAATAATTGCAAACTCTATATCAAATAAATTTATCTTATTATTTTTCATTTATTTTTCCATTTTGGTTTTCTTTTTTCTAAAAAAGCAGTTATTCCTTCTTCAGCATCCATTGCCATCATATTTAATGTCATCATTCTACTTGTATAAGCGTAAGCTTTTCTCAAGGGCATTTCTAATTGTTTATAAAATGCTTGTTTTCCAATTTTAATTGTTAAGTTTGATTTTGAAGCAATATTTTTTGCTACTTTCAAAACTTCATTATTTAATTTTTTTTTTGAAAAATGATCATTAATTAAACCAATTTCTTTAGCATAATTAGCTTTTATAGGTTGTCCAGTTAAAAGCATTTTCATCATTCTTTTTCTATTTACTTTTCTACTAACAGCAACCATTGGTGTACTGCAAAATAACCCTATATTTACCCCAGGAGTAGCGAACATTGCATCATTTGTACTATAAGCTAAATCACAACTAGCAGCTAATTGACAGCCAGCTGCATAGGCTGCTCCATGTACTTTTGCTATTACTGGCTTTCTTCCCTCAACTATTTGTAACATTAATTTTGAGCAAAGATTAAACAACTTTAGATATTTAGATCTTCTCTTTAAACTTCTTACTTCTTTTAAATTATGTCCAGCACTAAAACCTTTTCCCATACCTTCTAGGATTATTACTTTAGTAGAGTTATCTTTATCAAGTTTTTTAAAAGCATTTAAAAGAGATCTTAAAGTATTAAATGATAAAGAATTATAAGTTTTTGGGTCATTAATTTTTACGTTTTTGATTCCTTGTCCCAAATTTTTTACCAAAATATTCATATTTTTAATTAGTTTCTTGATGAAGCAATTGATTTATACTTTTCCTGCAGTTCTTTTTGCTTTGCAGTAGTTGTTGGATTTAATTCATCAGAAACTGCAGGTATATCAATACCAAAATTATTATATTTGTCGATACCTCTTACGCATATTGCTGTATCAGTATTATTTTTCATTTGTTTCACGTGGGTTGCTATGTATTGGATATTGAATCCTATTCTTCGATCGTTACTATTATTTGGCATAGATGAATGAATTGTCCATCCATGATGAAATGAAGCTTCTCCTGGTTTAAGTGGACACAAAATTTTTTTACTTTCATCGAGTTCTTTCACACATTGTTTTTGAAAAAGTACATTATTTTCATCTTCTATTGTTTTATGTTCCTTTTTTCCTTCTAAATGACTTTCGGATATCATATACATTGCTCCACTAATTTCGTCTGCATTTGATAGTGCCAGCCAAACTGAAATCTGATCATCGTGGCTAAAACCCCAATAAGTTAAATCTTGATGCCAACTTACAAATGCTGGTGTTTGAGGTTCTTTTATTATGTAAGTGGTATTATGAAGTAAAATATTAGGACCTATTGCTTTTTCTACGATATCTAAAACATTTTGATGTGTAGCAAGTTCATAAGCAGACTTTAAAATTGTATGTATTTTTGATTGGTAATGCATATTACCTAAAATTTTTTCAGTATTTTCTAATATATCTCTATGTTTTTTTGCTTCTTCGGATGAAATTATTCGTACAGCAGATATAAAACCATTTTCATTGTAATCTTTTTATATCTATCTAGGTTATTCATTAAATTTTCTTAATTCTGCTGCTAATACCTTCTTCTTCTTTTAAGTTAAACTCTTTCGAATTTAAATCATATAATTCTTTTATTCTTAATCCATTAGTAGAAATAGTTGGTATATCTTTTTTTCTCATACCTTCGTGCCTTGCATAAACAGCTTTTTTTTTATTAACTTGATGTGGTTGAAAGTCGTCAATATCATTAATTTTTAGCTCATCACCTAATTTAATATATCCTTCTTTTACTGCTTGATTTAATAAATCTAATCCTTTTTTAGTTCTAACCATTGCTGCATTAAAACCCTCATCTTCTCCTTTAGGAGAACCTCCCCTCCAAGTATCTAATGCTGCAATATCAGAACTATCTCCAATCGCATCAGGACAAATTTTACATCTAAATGGAACTCTCCAAGTAGACTCTTCTCCCCAAAAAGAATTATATTCTCTATCATGTTCTCTTCCTACTTTTGTTTTAATATACATTTTTCCAGGATTCCCAAATCCTCTATATCTAAAAATAGAAAGTTCATCCTCTTTTACTTTAAAGCTTTCGATAAAATCTTGTGATTTTGTAAATTCTGCAAAACCTCCACAAACCAAGGTTAATAAATATTTGCATAGTTCATTAACTCTTTTATCAATTTTTGATAATTGTCTAATTGCACTGATATCGCAAGGTTTCCCAACAAAAACAAATGGCTGATTTAAATTCAAAGCTTCATGAAATTTATCTAACGGTGAAGCTGGTCCATATCTTGAACAACTATTAGAATTTAATAATTCTTCTTTGTTATAACTAAGTTTAGATATACTTCTCATTGGTTTTTCTGGATCAGTAACAGTATGTAAAACAAACTTTACTTTTTTTGATTCTAATAAATAAAGCGATAACCCATTTAATAATCCACCTGTTGAACTTTCAAATCTAATTTTATTATCAGTAGACCATGCATAACATAAAGATAAATAATAACCCCAAACCAAATCATGTTTTGCTTTTGTATCAATTTTCTCTTTTGGAAGACCTTCTACAATTACACCAGGACAAACATTTAAAATTGTATTAAATTTTTCTGATGATATTTTTTTTATTTCTTTAGGTTCTAATCTGCCTTTTGTTGACATAGAAATATCTATAGAATCTTTTCCAGCAATACTTTGACAAAGTCCGCAACCAATACATAGACCATTATTTACAATATCATTTAAATTATTTATTTGAGTCATTAATTATTTTCTTATTTTATTTTCGTATTTTTTTCTTAACTTTTGAAGATTAACTAAGTACTCGTCTCTTATATTTGATATCATTGCAACAGATTTTCCTTTAGCTTGTTGTTTAGTACCTTTTATAATTCTTGATGATAGTTTTTTAGACAATTTTGGTGCTTTTAGTTTAGTCCAGGGCAATTTTAAAGCGGGTCCAAATTGTTTTAACATATGTTTCATTCCTGATTTACCTCCAGCCAAATGAAAGGTTAAAAAGGTTCCCATTAATGACCATCTTAATCCTGGGCCATCTTCTATTGCTCTATCTAAGTCTTTAGTGGATGCATAACCTTCGTTAACTATATGTAAAGCTTCTCTCCAAAGAGCTTCTTGAAGTCTATCAGCTAAATAACCTGGCAATTCTTTCTTAACCATAATTGGATTCATTGAGATTGATTTATAAAATTTATTAGCTTTATTTAGAAATTTTTTGTGTGTTTTTTTTCCAGGCACAACTTCTATTCCAGGGCACAAATAAACTGGATTAAAAGGATGTCCAATTATTGTTCGATCAGGAAATTTACATCTTGAATATATTTTTGTTGGAAGCAAACCTGATGAGCTTGATGAAATAATAGCATTAGGTTTTGAATATTTTCCAATTTCATGCATCAATTGAGTTTTTATTTTATAATTTTCTACTGCATTTTCTTGAATAAAATCTGCTGATTTTACTGCTTCTTTTATTGAATTGACGTATTCAAAGTTATTTAGATTAAGCTTTTTTTTATTAAATAGTTTTTTAATATGTGGCCACGAATTTTTTATTTCATTAATTATTTTTTTTTTTAATTTTAAATTTTTGTCGTAAGCTATAACCTTTTTATTGTGTGCTAAGAATCTAATTATCCAACCTGTACCTATGACTCCAGTTCCTATTACAGCAATTTTTTTAATCATTTAATCTGCTAAACCATCGGCTCTAGGCTTATTTCTTTCTATATGAATTGGTAATACTTTTCCGTATATAGCTCTTGAATGTTCTGGAGTGTTTACTCTCCAGGGATCCAAGACATAAGATGGTATACAAAGATATCTTGAACGATTTCCTTCTATTTTTGTAACCCTATGAAGTGTGAAACGTCCCTTGAAGATTTGTAAATCACCTGGTTCTAACTTTAACTGTCGGACTCTCTTTCGATCTCCATCTAAAACTTTTTTAACTTCTTCAAAATTTTCATTTCCTGCTTCTCGAATATATGGGCAGTACTCAAATATTCCACCCTTTTCAGGTTTTTGAATCATTATGCTTAACGTAAATTCACAACTATCAAAATGCCATGGAAGAATACCTTCCGGTTTCATAACATTATAAGCATGACAAGCTAAAGGATCAGCCCATCGATAAATTGGGGACACTCCAACACAGGCAGAAACAAATTTTAAAAGTTCTTCTTGTTCGTAAAGAAATTTCATTTCTGAGTCTTTGTCAAAAAGATCTGAGTTTAAATATCCGTTATAACGATTTGAAAATATTCGTTTGGGATGATTTTTTTCTAATGAAGGTTCATCTTTAGAGTGTAAATAAGGATTAATACTTTCTTTAGACATGTAAACTTCATTAACTTGTTTTTCTAACTCTGTGTTCATTATTTTTAAAGATTTTGGTAGAATAAAATTAGGAATAGTAGAACAGCTAAACTGATCTAGCTCAGTTTTACATTTATTAATTATTTTTTTTATTTTTGTGGAGTTTAAATCTTGAATTGGATATTTTTCTAAATCTACAATAGTTTTAAGTCTATCGTTCATTTGATTTCACTTTAGTTTACCCTCATCTCTCATTTTAGCTCTAATTTTTGTAGCTGAAATTTTTTGTATCTCTTCAGGCATAACAATTTCTTCAATTTTATAACCCACACCTCTTCCATAACAAATGTTTGTTATGTTCGGTACTAACATAATCTTAAATCTGCCTTCGTATTTAGGATTTAATCTTTCTTCAATATTTTTTTTTACTGTTTCAAAATCGAAAGGATTGTCATCTACACCTTGAACATCTCTTATTAGAAAACAGACTTGGCCAGTTTTTTTTATTGTTTCCTCAAATAAAGCATAATGACCATCGTGAAACGGTTGCCATCTTCCTAACATTTGTGCAGTTGGTTTTTTATTGTCCCATTGATATGACATTATTTTAAATCCTCCGCTATTTTAGAAGCCCATAACTTAGCATCTTGTGTAGTCACATGAAAATTGTATTTTTCAGGTTTTACAAACATTTGATTTGTATCTTCAAATCTTCCTTTTTTAATTGTATCAACCCAAACAATGTAATCAGCTGGAAACAATTTTCTTGCTTCTGGTGTTGGGCAAATAAAATCAGCAATCACATTATTTCCTTCATTTTTTATTTTAAGTGCTGCTTCTGACATTCTTTTAGCTTGTCTTGTTCTTCCTTCTTCTGAAAAATCCCAATCATTAGCTGCCTTTCTAACTTCATCTGCATTTAATCTTTTACATTTAATTAAAGTATCTAATTCGTTTGCTAAAGTTGTTTTCCCAGCTCCAGGCAAACCCATTATTAAAATTATTTTCATTATAAATGTTCTAAAGGATGATGGGACATAAGTTCAAGGTTATTTTCACCAACCAAATATTGTTGTTCAAGTTTTATTCCTTCTTTACCCCCTACTTTCCCAATGTAGGTTTCAACAGTAATAGTCATATTTTTTTGAAAATTACCTTCTCTTTGACCTCCATCCGTTGGGTATTTTATCAATGGCCACTCATCGCAAAGGCCAATTCCATGAACCATACATGGGTATCTGTTTCCATAATACTCTTCAGGAAGTTTCCAAGATTTTTCAGTAAATTCT
Source organism: uncultured Pelagibacteraceae bacterium (assembly GCA_902597425.1). Taxonomy (GTDB): domain Bacteria; phylum Pseudomonadota; class Alphaproteobacteria; order Pelagibacterales; family Pelagibacteraceae; genus Pelagibacter. The sequence continues at coordinate 19,360 of CACJXT010000009.1, forward strand.
TTAAAAGACATTCCTGGTTTAATTAATCGAGCATTGTGATCAATATGTTCAACTCCCATTTGATATAATTTTTTTTGATCACTGCTAAATTTATTTCCTTCTACAAATGCTCTTGATATATCTGCACAATATCCATACGGTCCAACCATATCTGTATCAAAAGATACTATTTCACCTCTTTGAATTACTTTATTGCTACTTTCTTGCATCCATGGATTTGTTCTTTCTCCTGATGATAAGATTCTGCATTCAATCCATTCACCACCATGTTCAATATTTGTTTTGTGTAAAATTGACCAAAGTTCATCTTCGGTCATACCAGCCTTTAATTCATTACGCATTTTAGTAACACCAATTTCAGCAACTTCTATTGCGGCCTTCATGCATTTTAATTCTTCAGGAGATTTTATAACTCTTGCTTGTTCAAGAATTAATTTAGCATCTACTACTTTAATACCTGCTTTGTTTAAAGCTGTTACTGCTGGACCATTAATAACATCAATTGCTACTTTTTTACTTTTAAAATAAGAATTTGATAAATCTTTAATCTCATTAACCCATTTTTTTAATTGTACACTTGCTTGGTCACCATTACTAAAATAATCCCAAGTTATTGCTGGTCTTATTTCATCTATTAAATTTAAATGGCTAGATAGTCCTTCGCAGTTAAAATATTCATATAAAATTACCGGTCCATTAACTGGTACAAAGCAATATCTGGTGAGATTATGCATATGATAAACGCTCATATTTGTAGTGTCTAAAGCGTATCTGACATTAACAGGATCAAATAATATACAAGCTTCTAGGTTATTTTTTTCTAATTCTTTTTTAACTCTATCTAATCGGTAAGACCTAAGTTTATCAAAATTAATTTCATCTTCTTTTAATCTTTTTTTAGTTATAAAATTTACACTAGGTTTTAAATCAGGATTAATTTTTCTACTAAATTTCATATCAAACTATATTTGTTGCTACCCACTTATGAAAGTGATGAGTTGGATTATCCATAACTGGTGAAAAATTTCCACCATTATAGGCGGGTGAGTTTCTTCCTTCTTGCATTCCTTCAATTATATCTACGTCCTCGGACTGTACATCTTTCCATAATTTATAATTCTGTTTTCTTAAAGATTTGAATTTTTTTGAATTAGCTGCTTTTTCACCAACATAATATATTTCCATATGTTCTTTGGTATATTTATGACTAATAGGCTCCAACCAATAAGAATAAAAGTGATCTTTATGAAGGCCTAACATTACATTTGGGAATAAAGCCACATATTCGGCAATGTTTTCCTTATATTTTGGCCAATTAGGAAAACACGGAAATTTTTCTTTGCCTTTTAATCTGGGATTATAAACTGTAGTTCCTTGACCAGCAAAACGATTTGGTAAACCTTGTATATGATAATGATCTTCTATTTTTGAATAAGAATTCAATCCAGGATGAACCCAAGGCAAATGGTAACTTTCACAATAATTTTCTATAGCAAACTTCCAATTACAATTTGCATTTAAATTAAAATATCCATAATCATCTGAATGAACTATTAATTTTCTATCTTTTTTTGGCCAAAACTTTTCCCATCGATCGTTTAAAGGTTTTATGTATTTATCAAAAGAAGTTTCGTTTTTACTTATATTTATAAAAATCATATCTAACCAAACACTAGATCTAATTTCTTTTAGATTGCTTTTGGATTTATCAAATTTTACTGAATTATGTTTATTCATACCTCCAAGATGAGGGGTTGCAACTAATTTACCCTCTGTATTGTAAGACCAAGAATGATAAGGGCATCTTATTAAATTTTTTATTTTACAATTTTTTTGTAAAAGTTTGTAACCTCTATGACTACAAACATTATGAAAAACTCTTATTTTGTTTTTTTTATCTCTTAAAATAATAATTGGAATACCAAGTAAATCAAAAGGTTTTGCATCACCGATATTTGGGACAGAACTTGCAACTCCAACTACAACCCATTTATCTTCAAATATTTTTTTTCTTTCTATTTTTGTATATGCTTTGCTAGTATAACACTCATTTGGAAGGCCATGAGATTTTTCAATAGTATTATTAACAACATCTAATTTTTTTTTTTCAATAATTTTATAAATCTCTGACATTATTTAATTACTTCGTAAAGTCCCAACCATGCATTTACTCCTTTGCTGGATATATAGTTTGATTTGAAGAATTCTTTTTTTTTCCATAAATTTTTTTCTGTTAATTCATTAATTTTTTTATCAAATCCATATTTTTTATAAATACCTTCATTAATTGTAAAACATATTAAACCTTTGTTTTTTATAATTCTAATAAATTCATCGAGTGCTTGAGGTTTAACATGACCAAAAGTAAAAGTTCCAACACACAAAATTGCATCATATTTATTATTACTAATATTTAGCGGTTTATTTAGATCAGACTTTGAAAGATTTTTGTATAATCCATTAGGAACCAGATCTAATAATTTTTTAGATAAATCGACTCCGTCAAAATTACTGTAGCCGTTTTTTTTCAGTTCAACACCAACTAGTCCAGTTCCACAGCCAGCATCATATATTTTTATTTCTTTATTATTTGCGTACTTTTTAAATGTATCTACTGTTTCTTTAGGACCAGTATAATCCCATTCAACCATATCTTTGTCGTACTTATTGTTTGTCCCCCACTCATCATAATATTTCATGATTTCTTCTGTGGTCTTCAACTTATAAATGGGTACCTTATTCTCTACGTCCTTGTCAGCCATTCTTAAAGCTATCAATAAATATTAAACTTCACAAATATATTTTAAAATGAATAAAAATGTGGTTAGCTCTTTAAAAAGAAATTTTTTATGGGGAAAAATTTAATTGAAAGACTTAATGAAGGACCGGTTCTTTGTGCAGAAGGATATCTTTTTGCAATGGAGCGAAGAGGATATTTGCAAGCTGGTGCTTTTGTTCCGGAAGTTGTTTTAGAGCACCCTGAAGTATTGTCTCAATTACATAGAGAATTTATAAGATCAGGAAGTGATGTAATTCAAGCTTTTACTTACTATGGTCATCGTGAAAAATTGAGAATAATTGGAAAAGAACATTTGCTTGAACCACTGCAAAAAAATGCATTGCAAATAGCAAAAAATTCTAAAAAAGAATTTAAAGATCTAGATCTAATGGTTTGTGGTGATATTGCAAATACCAATGTTTGGGATCCAAATGATAAAAAAACTGATCTTGAATGCCAAAAAATGTTTGAAGAACAAGTTTCTTGGGCAAAAGAAGCTGGCGTTGATTTTATAGTAGCAGAAACAATTACTTGGCTCGGAGAAATGAAAATTGCTCTTAAAGCTATAAAAGATGCTGGATTAATCGCTGTATGTAACTTTTCAATTAAAAGAAATGAAAAAACAAGAGATGGATATACTCCAGGAGATGCATGTAAAATTTTAGAAGATAGCGGTGCAGATGTCGTTGGGATAAATTGTTTCAGAGGCCCAAAAATGACAATGAAACTTTTGCCAGAAATAAGAGAAAAAGTTTCATGTCACGTTGCAGCTTTGCCAGTTCCATATAGAACTACAGAAAAAGATCCTGGCTTTTTAAATCAAACTGATGAAGGTTGTGATTGTATACCAGGAGGAAATGCTTTTCCTGTTGCATTAGATAACTTGTATTGCAATAGATTTGAAATGGCTGAATTTGCAAAAGAATGTGCAAATAAAAAAATAAATTTTATTGGGATTTGTTGCGGTGCGGAACCTCATCATGTCCGTGAAATGGCAGTTGCTCTTGGTAGAAAACCAATTTCTTATAAGTACTATCCTGATATGTCAAAACATTATGCTCACGGTACTGATCCAACTTTAAAGAAATTGAACACTGAAAAAGCTAAGACATTATAAAGTTTAGCAAATGGAACAAAATGCTAAAGTAGTTGTAATTGGTGGTGGTGTTGTTGGTTGTTCAATTCTCTATCATCTTTCAAAATTTGGTTTAAAAGATTGTATATTAGTTGAAAGAAATGAATTAACTTCAGGATCTTCATGGCATGCAGCAGGTAATGTTCATGTAATTTCTTCAGATCCAAATATTTCAAGAATGATGGCCTACACAATTGGTCTTTATAAAGAAATTGAAAAAGAATCTGGCCACGCAACTGGTTTTAAACCAAGTGGAGGATTTTATTTAGCATCAAATGAAGTATGGGCAGAGTATTTAAAAAGAGAAAGATCCAAAGCTAGGTATATGGGGCTCGATCAAGAATTTATTTCACTTGAAGAAGTAAAAAAGAAACATCCTTTAATAGATCCAAAAAGATATCTTTTAGCTTTGTGGGATCCAATTGATGGAGAGGTTGATCCTTCGGGTGTAACTTATGCTTTTGCCAAAGCAGCAAAAATCTATGGTGGAAAATATTATACTCACACAATTGTTAAAGATACTAAACAAAAAGAAGATGGAACTTGGAATGTAATTACAGACAAAGGAAATATTAATGCTGAGATAGTAATTAACGCTGGAGGATTATGGGCAAGAGAAGTTGGTAAGTTAGCTGGATTAAATTTACCAGTTCAACCGATGGAGCATCATTATTTAATTACAGAAACAATTCCTGAAATAGAAGCAATGGGAGATCAAAGATTACCAATAGGAACAGACTTTGAAGGTAATATTTATTTTAGACAAGAGGGCAAAGGGCTACTTCTTGGAACTTATGAACAAAAGTCTACTCCTTGGAAAGTAGAAGGAACACCAATGAGTTTTGGACATGAACTTCTTGAACCTAAGTTAGATAATATTCAAGATAGGCTTGCTATTGGATTCGAAAGAATGCCAGCATTAGAAAAAGCTGGAATAAAAAACATTATAAATGGTCCTTTTACTTTTGGTCCAGATGGAAGTCCATTAATTGGTCCCATGCCAGGTTTAAAAAATTATTGGGTTGCAGTTGGTGTTATGGCTGGTTTTTGTCAAGGTGGTGGAGTTGGAAAATGTATTGCTGAATGGATAATTGATGGAGAACCCTCAATTGACGTTTGGGCTATGGATGTTGCAAGATTTGGGGATTATGCTTCTCCACAATATGGAACAATAAAATCTTCAGAAAATTATGAAAGAAGATTTATAATGACTTTTCCAAATGAAACTTTACCTAAAGGAAGGAA
>CACJXT010000010.1 GCA_902597425.1 uncultured Pelagibacteraceae bacterium
AAGAAAAAAAATCATAATAATATTATTCAAATTAGAGAAATAATTAAAACTTATAACCATGTAGCCAAAATTCATCTTGGTGGGATACCAATGATTGCTGATGATATGATGTCATTTATTAAAAATGATATTATTGTTTTTGGTATAGGAGTTTTATTATTTATAATTGCTACGCTTTGGTTTGTGTTTAGAAAATTGGTATGGATTATAGTTCCAATAAGCAGCTGTTTTTTTTCTGTTTTAATTATGACAGGTCTTCTAGGTCTTTTAGGTTGGAAAGTAACAGTTATATCCTCAAACTTTATTGCTCTAATGCTAATTTTAACAATGGCAATGAATATTCATATGAGTACACGTTTTTTACAGTTAAAAAAAATTAGTCCAAATTTAAAAAACTCTGAAATAATTTTAATGACTACTTCTAAAATGTTTTGGCCAATAATTTATACAGTATTAACTACAATTTGTGCTTTTTTATCTTTAATTTTTAGTGAGATTAGGCCAATTATTGATTTTGGATGGATGATGACACTTGGATTGACTACATCATTTATTATTACCTTTACTTTACTTCCTGCTTTGTTGATTTTTTTTTCAAATGAAAAGGTAGAAATTCAAGAAGAAAAAAAATCTAAAATAACTTCATTTCTCGGAAATGTTTCAATTAAAAATAAAAAAACAATCTTTTCAATTACATTAGTAACAATTATTTTAAGTGTAATTGGTATAAGTCGTCTTGAAGTAGAAAATAGTTTTATAAATTATTTTAACAAAAAAACAGAAATCTACCAAGGAATGAAACTTATAGATGAAAAATTGGGTGGCACTACCCCGCTAGAAGTTATTTTAAAATTTTCTAAATTAGAAGAAGAAGTAAGTGAAGACAAAGAAGATGAAGAATTTGAAGATTGGGGAGATGATGAAAATCAAAATGATGAGAAATATTGGTTTACTAAGGATAAAATAGATAGAATTGAAAAAGTACATAATTATCTAGATGGATTACCTCAAATAGGAAAAGTTTTATCTTTTTCATCAATTATTGAAGTTGCTACACAATTAAATGATAACAAGGAACTTGGAACATTAGAGATGGGTTTGCTTTATAGCAAAATTCCAGACACCATAAAAAAAGAAATAGTTGATCCTTATATCTCCGTAAAAGATGATGAAGCAAGAATAAGTATAAGAATAAAAGATTCTCAAGAAAATTTACGAAGAAATGAATTAATTAAAAAAATTAATTATGATCTTGAAAATAAAATTGGTCTTAAAAAAGATGAATTTAAATTAGCAGGTGTTTTAATTTTATTTAATAATTTATTGCAAAGCTTATTTAAATCTCAAATACTTACACTTGGATTTGTTATGATGGGTATTTTTATAATGTTTTTAATTTTATTTAAAAACCTAAAATTATCTTTAATTGGTGTTGTTCCAAATTTTATTGCTGCTTTTTTTATTTTAGGGATTATTGGATTATTAAGAATACCCTTAGATATGATGACAATAACAATTGCTGCAATTACGATTGGTATAGCAGTAGATAATAGCATTCATTATATTTATAGGTTTAAAGAAGAATACAACCAAAATAAAAATTACGAACAAACAATTAGAATATGTCACTCAACAGTTGGAGTTGCCATATTAAATACTTCAATTACAATAGTTTTTGGTTTTTCTATATTGGTTCTCTCAAACTTTATTCCAACTATTTATTTTGGAATATTTACGGGAATTGCGATGTTATTAGCTATGATTTCTGTATTAACCTTATTGCCTAATTTAATATTAATAATAAAACCTTTTAAAATTCAAACTAACCAATAATGATAGAATATCTTCAAGATATTTATAAAAATATTGTAGCTTTTGATTTAATTTACACAATTATTACTTTGCTATCTTTAATTAAATGCTCAAGGAAGGGATTTGTTTTAAGTTTACTAGCTGCAGCTAAATGGCTTTTAGCATATGTCATAACTTTAATACTATTTCCAAGAGTAAAATCTTATGTCGGGGATGTAATAGATAACGAATATATTTTAGATATTGTTCTAGGTGTTGGAATATTTGTAATTGTAATCTTTTTAATTTTAATGATTAACAGAGGCATAAGTAAAGCAGTTAAATATTCTGGTCTTGGAAAATTAGATACAATTTTTGGATTCTTTTTTGGATTTTTAAGAGGTTATATTATTTGTGTGTGTATATTTTCAACCGTAAGTATCTTCTATAATTATAGAAATTGGCCTTTAAATATGAAATCATCATGGACCTTTCCATATGTTGAAAAAGGTAGTAATTACCTAATTAAAGAATTCCCAAATGAAGAAAAATATAAAGAATCTAAAGAAAAAATTAAAGATATATAATCCAAAATTAAAAGAAGAGTGTGGAGTTTTTGGTATAAGCAACAGCAATGAAGCTTCTACCCTTGTTGCTTTAGGCTTGCATGCTTTGCAACATAGAGGTCAGGAAGGTTGCGGTATTGTTTCATATGATGGAAAAAATTATCATTCTGAAAAAAGATTTGGTTTAGTTGGAGATAATTTTAATAAAGAAAAAGTTTTAAAAAATTTACCAGGAAATTATGCAATTGGACATAACAGATATAGCACTACTGGAGGAACTACATTAAGAAATATTCAACCTTTTTTTGCAGATACAAATGCAGGAGGTATTGGAGTATCGCATAATGGTAACCTTACTAATGCGATTACCTTAAGAAAAAAATTAGTTGAAGATGGAGCAATCTTTTATAGCACTTCAGACACTGAGACTATTGTCCAATTAATTGCTAAATCTAAAAGAAAAAAAACAATAGATAAAATTGTTGATGCACTTTTTCAAATTCAGGGAGGTTATGCGTTAGTAATGTTAACAAAAAATATTTTAATAGGAGTAAGAGATCCATTTGGAATTAGACCTTTAGTGATCGGAAAATTGAAAAATTCTTATATCTTTGCTTCTGAAACTTGTGCTTTGGATATTATAGGAGCAAAATTTATACGAGATGTGGAGAATGGTGAGATTGTATATATTGAAAATGATAAGTTAAAAAGCATAAAACCTTTCCCGCTAAAAAAACCAAGACCATGTGTTTTTGAATATATTTATTTTGCTAGACCAGACAGTATTTTAAATGGACAGTGTGCATATGAGTTTAGAAAAAATTTTGGAAAAGAACTTGCTAAAGAAACTGATACAGAAGCTGATTTAGTAGTTCCGGTTCCAGACTCTGGAAATGCTGCAGCAATTGGATATGGTCATTATACAGGTAAAAAATTTGAACTAGGTTTAATTAGAAATCATTATGTGGGAAGAACTTTTATTGAACCAGTACAAAAAATTAGAAGTTTAGGAGTCAAATTAAAATTAAACGCTAATAAATCATCAATTAAAAATAAGAAAATTATTTTAGTTGACGATTCTCTTGTAAGAGGAACTACTTCACATAAAATAGTAAAAATGCTTTATGATTCTGGAGCTAAAGAAGTTCATGTTAGAATTGCTTCTCCAGAAATAAAATTTCCTGATTTTTATGGTGTTGATACACCTACAAAAAAAGAACTTTTGGCAGCAAATAAAACTAATGATGAAATTTGTGCATATATAAATGCAAAATCTCTCAAATTTTTATCTGTTGATGGAATGTATAGAGCTATGAAATTTGACAAAAGAAATAATACTTACCCTCAACTTACAGATCATTATTTTACTGGAGAATATCCTGTTAAACCAATTGATAACTTGGGAGATGATAAAGTGACTCAGTTATCTTTATTAAGCTCTGCTTCTAACGATTAAACATGAAAACAGTAAATTTTACAGAGATGAAAAGTGGCTCTAAAGATGATTATCTTTTATTAAACAAGCATGAAAAAAAGTTTGTTGAAAATACTGCTGATCGCATAATAAAATTTATGAGCGAATTAACTAAAACTTTAGAAGGATATAAAATAAATAGATTAGAACATTCTTTACAAACAGCAACACGAGCTTTAAAAGATAAAGCTGATGACGAGATGATTGTTGCAGCATTACTGCACGATATTGGAGATGAACTTGCTCCATTAAATCATTCTGAATATGCTGCAGCTGTCCTTAAACCCTACGTTAGTAAAAAAACACATTGGATAGTCGAAAAACATGGTGAGTTTCAAATGTATTATTATGCACATCACCTGGGTGGTAATAAAAATCAAAGAAATAAATACAAAGGACATAAATACTATAAAGATACTGTAGATTTTTGTGAGAATTGGGACCAAAAATCTTTTGATCCTAAATTCAAATCTTTGCCTTTAAAAGAATTTAAACCTTTAGTAAAAAAAATATTTTCTAGAAAACCATATTCAGTTTAAGCCTTGTCTGTATAATCTTTCTGGTGTTGTGGAATTCTTTCATGTGTTCCAAACAAAAAATGGCTAGACATATTTTCTCTATATTTACTAGCTGGAACTTTCAAACCAACAGATTCTGCTGTCTCTCTAATAGACATTGGACTTGCTCCACAACAAACACCTAAATAATTTATCCCGAGGTCAAAAGCTTCTTTTGCAAACTTGCCTATTTCATACCTATTACATTGCATTGGATCTAAAGCAGTAGGAAATGGAGTTTTATGGGGCGTATGACAACTGCATCCATTATTATCAGGTAGATTAAAAAAAGTAGGATGTTCTTTTGTTGTTCGAAAATAGATTGGCAAAGCTGCTACGTGGCACTTTAATGCTTTTCTAATTTCTTTAAGGTAGGGCATCATTGTATTTGGACCTCTAAAACAATTCATTCCAACTACATCTCCTCCTCTTTGCTCTAACTCTTTACAGGTATCTAAGATAGAAACACCATCTCTCATAATATTTTCGCCCATAGGAGCAATTGTAATAACACAAGGTAGTCCTGATTGTTTCATTACTTTTAAAGCTGCATAAGCTTCCTCAGCATAATAAAAAGTTTCGCCAATCAATATATCTGCGCCCTCATCAACAGCCCAACCAACCATTTCAGAAAACATTTTTTCAACTTCTTTGTTTTTACTGGTGTCTTTATCATTCCAAATATTTGAGTTAGAAATGTTGCCGCCCATTAAATTAGGCTCCATTCCTTTTGGTGTATCAATAGCAACTTTTTTCGCAATTTTCAAAGCCGCTCTATTTAATGGTTCTAATAGTTCTTCTTTACCAATCACTCGCATTTTTTCTCTATGTCCATTGTAAGTGAATGCTTGAACAATATCAGAACCCGCATGCTGAAAATCTTTATGCAAATTTTCTAGGGCTTCTGGATGTTCTAAGGAAACCATTGGAACAAATTCTCCTGAAGACATATAACCTCTTCTTTCTATTTCAAAAAGAAATCCTTCAGCACATATAACCGGACCTTTGTCTAGTCTCTCCTTTAAAGTTTTTTTTGTCATTTTTTTTCTCCAAATTAATGGAGAAAAGAAGCTCATTTTAATAAAGGGAAATAAATAGAGCTCTCTTTTCTCCTTTTTAGTGCTTTAGCTTTTGCTGGGCGCACAATATGGTTCAAATGCCCGGTTTTTAAATGAGAAATTATTCAAAAAAAAACCACCTGCTAAAGAGGTGGTTCATATAGAAACATCTATTTAGCAGGACTTTTTATAGCGCCCCGCAATTCGACTTAAATCGGCGCTAACATCAATATATATAAAAAAAATAAAAAAACAATAGTTTTTTTCTAAATTGGTATGTTCTCTTGATTTTTGGTAGCTTTTAAGGGTGAAAAAAAGGAACAAATAATAGTGACAAAAGAATTGGAAAAAAGTTTAAATGAAAAATAAATCGAAAAGGGAATTTTTAAAATCAATAGGATCAGCAGGTGTTTTTCTTGCGGGAGCCAATCTTCCTGTTTGGGCAATTAATACTTCTGCAGCTGCAGCGACTTCAGGTTTATCATTTAAATTACTCAAACCAGATCAAAATGGACTCATGCTAATGGAAGGTTTTACATCGAGGGTTGTAGCAACAAGTATGAAAAAACCATTGAGTGGATCTAACAGGTGGCACCCAAACCCAGATGGTGGTGCTACTTTTCCAACAGAAGATGGTGGCTGGATTTATGTATCAAATTCCGAGTCCGAAATGGGAGGAGTAGGAGCATTAAGATTTAATAGTAAAGCTGAAATTGTTAAATTTTATTCTATTTGTCGTGGTACAAGCACTAACTGCGCAGGAGGTCGAACGCCCTGGAATACTTGGCTTACGTGTGAAGAACATCCATCTGGTTTTACCTGGGAGTGTGATCCATATGGAAAAAAACCTGCTGAACAAATCCAATCCTTAGGAATGTTTCAGCATGAAGCAGCTGCTGTAGATCCAAAAACATCAATTATTTATCAAACAGAAGATACAGATAAAAGTGGCTTCTATAGATTTGTTCCTGAAAAAAAGATCAATGCTATGGGCCAACTTGCTAAGGCCAAAGGCAAGTTTCAAGTTATGGAAATTAAAAGTGGCGATAAAGTTAAATGGAATGATGTTAATGATCCTAAAGCAAGAGGAAGTACTGATCTTATGAAAAGAAAACCAAACAAAAAAATAAAATATAAGACTTTTAAACGGGGCGAAGGTGCCTGGTATCATGATGGTAAAGTTCATTTTGCGACTACAGATACCCATCAAATTTGGACATATGATATAGCGAATGAGACTTGTAAAGTTTTATACAAAGGTAAAGGAAAATTAAAATATCCCGATAATGTTACCGTCTCAAACACTGGCTTGGTAATGGCCGCTGAAGATGGAGGTAATATGGAAATTTGTGGAATTTCGAATAAAAAAAATAAAGCATTTCCAATTGTAAGAATTAAAGGACATAAAAACTCAGAAGTTACCGGACCAGCTTTTGATCCTTCTGGAACCAGATTATATTTTAGTTCGCAAAGAGGCAAAAATGGTTTTAGTGGAATTACTTTTGAAGTTACAGGTCCTTTTGATAAAATATCATAAAAATAAATGAAGAAAAATAAAAAAAATGGAAGAAGATAAAAAGACCGAGCTCAACTCGGAGATTTGGAAGAAGCACCATGAAAAAGAAGCTAAAGGTTTAAAAAAAATATTTATATTTATTTTTTTAGTGATTGTACTAACTTACATAGTAAAAATAGCCTAAAAAAATAAATGAAAAAACTTTTAGGAATCGTGGTTCTGGGTTTGTTGTGGTGCAATATTTTAATTGCAGAAGAATATCCTAATTCTTGGAAATTGGATATTCATTGCAAACAAGGAAAGTGGGAATGGCATGAATCTGCTTTTGTTGTAAATGTTGAAAACAATGAGTTTTCACTAGGACCTTTTAATAGATGGAACAAAAAAAATTTTGTATTTAAGGGAAAAATTGAAAATAATAAAATAAATATTACTGAAAAATTAACTTTTAGTGATGGTTATAAAGGAACAATTAAATATTCGGGTGAATTTATTAGTGATAAAGAAGCAACTTTAAAAGGTAAGTTCAAATCTGATCCAGATTGGAAATGTAAAGGGAGATTTTTTAAAGTAGATCGCCCACCACACTTTACTCCTTTAAAATATTTAAGCGAAGCAACTGAAGAGATAATAAAATTTACAAGCTATAATCCAGGTATACCATTAACAATTGTAAGCGGAGCTTACGTAAATTCTCCTGTTGAAGTTTCAGGAAAATTAATACTTCCTAAAGAAGGTGATAATTTACCCGTAGTAGTAACTGTTCATAGTAGTGGAGGTCCAAGTGAGTTTACCAGTGTAGTTCAATCATGGCGTAATGATTTTAAAAATCAATTATTAAAAAACAATATTGGTATTTTTGAAATAGATAATTTTACAAGTAGAGGTGCTAAAGAAACTGCAACCAATCAGGGTAAAGTTTCTATTAATGCAGGGGAGCTAGATGCTTTAGTTGCATATAAAATATTAGATAAACATCCAAGAGTTAATGCTAAAAAGTTGGGTATTACGGGTTTATCAAGAGGTGGGACCGCTTCTAACATGGCTGTTGAAAAAAAATTTTCTGATGTTGTTATTGGAGAAGAAAATTATTATTTAGCGTCACTCCCAATGGCTCCAGATTGTTATAATGTAGGATTTGAAAATCCGACACCAACACCAGCAAAAGTATTATTTTTACTTGGAGGTGCCGATGATTACACTCCAGCAAAATTTTGTGTTAAATATGCAGAAAAGATGAAAAAAGCTGGAGGTGATGTTGAGGTTATTGTTAAAGAAGGCTGGCATCACGATTTCTATGCAGATACACCAACAGAAAATTGCAAAGGATGTATACATATGAATAAATGCGAAATAAATTTTCCTGAAGGTTGGCTTTTGGATGATAGAGGATTTATTACAGAAAATTTACAAAAACCTATGGCTAAATTCTTTAAAATGGATTTAGAAAAATGGAGGAAAAAATTTATCAAAGCTGCTGATAAACCAGGAGCTAGTAATAAACTATATAGAAAACTATACACAAAGATTTACAAAAAATGTGGAGATAAAGGAACAACAGTTGGCGGTGATCATGGAAAAGAAACTGTTGATATAGCTGTTCCATTTTTTGTTAACGCTTTAAAATAAAGTTTCAAGCATTTGTATGAACAAAGAAAACGCAAGTAAACTGTGGAAAATGATACAGGAAGCTGGTGATTATTTACAAGGACAACTCCCAGATCACCCTAATCATCCTAAAGGAAGAAATTCTTATGCTCACGTGGCCATCTGCGTAAAATCAAAATTTAATCAAAGTTATAAAGACATCGACGATGATAAGTTCGATGACGTAGTCCAATACATTGAGTTTTTAAAAAAAAACCCTAGCTAACTTCTATAACAAACAACTAAACTATAAGCCGACCACAAGGTAAAATAATAGACCTGCTGCCGCTACAATCATTAATTCCATTTGATTATCTATAAATTAATAACTAATTTGTCATGTGATTGTATATCAACCACAATAAGCCTGCTGCAATTACTACTTCCATTTTGTCTCCTTTTTTTGATTCGAATAACTATATCATTGATTTGGAAAATAATCCTCTAAAGTTCCTTCTCTATAAACATCTGCTGTGCAGCAATGAAGTCCACCTCCAAAAGCATAAGCGTCTCTTAGATCAACTGGTAAAACTTCCATACCTAATTTATCTAGTTGTTCCGCCTGGTAAACTTCACTTTTTTCGACACAAACAGTTTTTGGATTTAAAACTAATACATTCATAGATAACCAGACAGATGAGTAGCATAATGGTGGTGGTGAATTGTGTGCTGGTTGTGCTGAATCAATTATTTTCCAATCGTTATCTTCAAAAAGTTTTCTTTGTTCTTTTGGAAGCTTTCTTTGAGGATTGTTAATAATTAAACCTGGCTTAATTGGTGTAAAAGTTGCATCAATATGTATAGGATATGGATCTCCAGGAAAATTAACTGCATGAACTCTATGATCTTTATAATGTCGATTTAGCCAATCAATACCTTTTAAATTCGTCGTAAAACCATGCTGAACTATTAAATCCTTTCCAAATCTTAAAACATCAGCTGCATCAAAAAGAGGTTCTTCTTCGGTTGTTACAAAAAATTTTTTTTCTGCCCATTCTAAACGTTTTTGAATTCCAATCTTATCAGACAAATAATCCTTTCTATAATCAAGATCTGTTAATCTAGGTTTAGGTGCAGACTCGTGTCTCATATTCGGATCTTGTTCATAATACTTTTTAATGAGAGGTCTATAATTTAAATATTCAAACCATCTACATCTATAGCTCATTGTTGCTTCTAACATTTCATTGCCAACAGTTAAAATAACGTCGCGAGCTGGCATACATCCAAACATGGTTTCAGCTTTCCAATCAGGTGTTGAAATTTTCTGATTGAAATTTAATGGTACTGGTCTATCAACTTTAACTCCTTTTTTTTCTAAAAGACTCACAAAATCATTTAGTAATTGATTAGCTTTATCTACCGTGTCTTTTGTACGAGGACCATGTTGACCTTTCATATCAGAGTCTTCTGGTACTTTTGCATCCAAAGCCGGTTCAGTTGGAGGTATACAACAACCATCTGCTCTTCCAACAATTACATGTTTTAACGGATCCCACTCATTCCAGCTATTAACAATAACTTTGTTTTCTTTCATAAATCTAATTTAATGCTATGAATCTTCGATTAGTTTTAATTGTTAAGCTGTAATAAATAATTGCCATAAAAATTAAAAATCCTCCAATAATAGTATTATTTGTTGGAACTTCATTGATACCTAATAATGGTAACCAAACCCAAAAGATGCCACCTACTATTTCTGTTAAAGAAAGCAAAGTTAATTCTGCGGCTGGAATAGCTTTGGATCCTAATGAATATAAAATTAAACCAAAACAAACTAAAGTGCCATGAATAGCAAACAACCCCTCATTATGACTTGTAGATATAAAACTAGTGTTGCTTTTAAAAAGTACAATTGCTGCTACTACTGCACAAAATATACCTGCAAATGCAACTGTTGTAAATTTTGGTGTTTCTTTTCTCCATCTTAAAGAAACAGAAAAAATTGAAAAGCCAAATGCAGAAGTTAAACCAAACACTAAACCAATTATAGAACTTTGATTGATGTTTCCTAAAGCCATTATAACAATACCAACTGCTGCTATTATTATTGCTAACCAAACATTTAATAAAATTCTTTCCTTTAAAAATAAAAAACCTAGCAGAGCTGAGATAAATGGCATAGCAGCTAAACAAAGTAATGTGATTGCAGCACTAGTATTTGTAATTGACCAAATAAAAGTTATCATTGCGATGCCAAGCCCTGTCCCACCTATAATTCCAGAGAATCCAATATTATAATAATTAAGATAGAACTTTTTTCCTTCTAAAAAAAACAAATAAACATTTAAAACACAAAAAATTGTAATACCTCTAGTAAATAAGTATTGCCATGGAATAAGATTAGGTTCATCCATATATCTTACTATTAAAGGACCAAATGACCATAATAGACCAGCAAATAAAACTACTGGGATTGCTATTTTTTCATTTTTAAGTTCTAACATTTTAAAATTTTTTTTTGAAAATCTAATGCTTATTGATAACCACTACAATAAAAATTATTGTCTATGGAAAAAGATTATTATTAGAGACAAATTGAGCATAACAATCAATTAGTTGACCTTTTTTAAATTTAGATTGCCCTGCGTTAAAAACTCCCCATACATTTGATTTTACAAAAGATTTTATTCTAAAAGATTCTTGGCCCTTTAAAATTTCAATTTCTAAATTTCTATTATTAGTTGAAGTAAGTTTTCCCTTTAAAAATCTTGTAAAATTTTTTTTCTTTATAAATTTATTTTTTAATCTAGCTTTAAATGGTTTTTCTTCATTTAAATTAAGTATAGCTGATAGATAAGGGTATACAAAAAATCTAAAACATGCTGCTGAAGAAATAGGATTGCCTGGAAGACCAAAAAAAACTTTTTCTTTATTTTTAAATTTTGCAAATAAAATTGGTTTTCCTGGTCTAATAGCAACATCTTTAAAGAAATTAGATAATTTAAACTTTTTTATTATCTTTGGAACAAAATCAAATTTTCCAGCAGACACAGCTCCTGAAGTAATTATTATATTTATTTTAGATTTAATATTTTTATTCAGTAATTTTCTAAAAATATCTTCATCTTGATCTCTTAAAATGCCTCCATCTACAAAATTAAATAAAAAACTATTTGATAAAGATTTAATATAATAACTATTTGAATTTCTAATTTGCCAATCATCGATGCTTTTCTTATCTGAAATTTCATTGCCAGTTGAAAAAAACAGAATATTTGGTTTTACTTTAACTTCAATTTTTTCAATCCCTAGACTTTTAAAGGCTAAAATATGTGATGATTGAATTAGAGTTCCTTTTTTAATAACTATTTCTTTTTTTTTATAATCCGAACCAAAATATCTAATATACTCATTTTTATTAATTTTTTTATTTACTAAAATATATTTTTTATTTTTAATATTTGGATAAAATTTAATTTGTTCTATTGGAATTACTGTGTCAAAAGGTTTCTTTATTAAAGCACCAGTCATCACTTCTACAGTTTGAAATCTTTTTACATTTTTAATTTTCGGGTTATCTCCAGCTGCTATTGTTTTTAAAATTTTAAATTTTTTTGAATTTTTCTTGTTTAAACTTACTGTATCTTTTGAATTGATCGCATATCCATCAAATGCCGTGTTATTTCCTGCTGGATAATTTACAGGCGAATGAACATCCTTGGCGCAAATTCTATTTAATGATTTTAAAGAATCAATAGTCTCTTTTTTAATTTTAATATTTGATTTTATTAATATCTTTTTTGCTGATTTATAACTAATCATTATTATATTCTTTTAATAGTTTTTTAGCTTCTTCAAGATCTGTTTTTGTATTTATATTAAAAAATTGATCAAATTTATCGTTATTAATATTAATCATTTTAACTCCAACTTTATCTGCCCATTCTTCTACCTTTCTAAAATTATTATTTACCAAATCATTTTCTAAAGTATCCATTAATTTAACAGACCATAGTCCAAATATATTATGCCTTTTTTGATTTGATTTTACAAAATATAACAAACTTTCATTTAAATTGATTTTGCTTTTATATTTTTCAATAATTGATGTATCAAAAAATGGAGTATCACATGGAAAAGTTGCTATCCATTGATATTGCTCATTGTTTTTTTTAATCCATTTCATTGCAGTCAATACAGCAACTAATGGTCCCAGATTTCCCTGAATACAATCTGGAATTATACTTATTGAGGTTGATGCTTTAATGTTTAAATTTTGGTTTGAAATAATTAATATTTTATCAAATTCGTTAGTAACTTTTTTTAATACATGCTCCAGCAAAGTTAAGCTGCCAAGTTTTACGTGGTTTTTATCTTCTCCAAACCTCTTAGATTGACCCCCAGCTAGTACAACAGCTAAAATATTGTTATCATTCATAAAACAAAATATAAAACATTAATCTCTTAATTAAAGAATTATAATGGATTTAAAGATTTTAGAAATTGCATCAAACACAGAAAACCATAAAGTGGTTAAAAACCATACTCATTTATCAAAAAATAAAAACCCTATATGTGGAGATGAAATGGAAATTAGCTTGTTGGTCAAGAATGACCTGATTGAAGACATAGGATATCGGTGTAAATCATGTGTATATTGCCAAGCTTCTGTAAGTATGCTTTCAAAAAAAATAAAAAATAAGAAAATAGATCAATTTAAAAATTTATTTTCTTGTGTTGAAAGTTTCTTTGATAATAAAGAAATTAAAATTAACAAAGAATGGGAAGATTTTAAAAAAATTTTAAATAAAAAAAATATCTCAAGAAAAGAATGTTTGCTTTTACCTTTTAGAACTATTTCAAAAGCTTTAAAGATTAATTTATGATCAACGTTAATACAAATAATATTTTTAAAGCATTCTTGGCTGGACTTTTTTCTTTTATTACAATTGGTGCTCTTACTTTATTAACTTACAAAACATCTTTGGGCTTATTCTTTGTGGCCACTTTTGGTTCATCTATGGTATTATTATATGGATTTCCAGAAAATCCTTTTTCTCAACCTAAAAATATTTTTTTTGGTCATCTTTTAACTGCATTTATTGGAATATTATTTTTAAAATACATTCCTTTGCCTCTTTTTATTAATATGGCTCTAGCAGTAGGAGTCGGAATTTTTTTTATGATTATTTTTAATATTGTGCATCCTCCTGCTGGTGGAAATCCAATCATTGTTATAATTGGTGGTGTTTCCTATGAATATCTAATAAATCCAATAATTTTTGGGTCTCTAATAGTTTTATTTTTTGGGATAATATTAAATAAATTTGTTTTAAAAAAAAAATATCCTTTAAAATAAAGTGTTTTTATGAATTCTAAATACAAAGTTTTAAAATATAGATCTAATAATACAAATGAGTTAGAAGACTTAATCTCAATCGAAGAACCTCTTGAAATAACAATTAAATTTAAAAACAAAGAAACCTGGATCGAAAATACTATTTCTATTACAATGAGAACTCCTGGTAATGACGAAGATTTAGTTAGGGGATTTCTTTACAATGAACGAATTATTGAAAAAATTGAATATATCGACAAAATTAAAAGTGTAGGAGAAAAAGTTGGTCAATATAATTTAAAAAATAAAATTGTTGCCACAATTAACAATTCAGAAAATGTTGATATAGACAAAATAAAAAGAAATTTCTTAACAAACTCCTCTTGTGGTGTTTGTGGTAAAACTTCCTTAGACTCTTTAGAAATTATTAAAAAAGATAAAATCGTAAAATCTCTCCCTAAAATAGACCATGAAATAATAATGAAATCCCCTACTACACTTCGTAAAAATCAATCAGAATTTTCTAAAACAGGAGGAATTCATGCTAGTGGACTATTTTCAGACAAAGGAGATGTTGTTGCAATAAAAGAAGATGTTGGAAGACACAACGCGCTAGATAAATTAATTGGTTATGTTCTTGAAAAAGAATTACTAAATCCTTCTAACCAATTTCTAACATGCTCTGGAAGACTAAATTTTGAATTGGTTCAAAAAGCATTAATGTCAAATATAGGAGTTTTAGTTGGTGTTGGTGCGCCAACAAGTCTCGCTATAGATTTGGCTAATAAATTTAATATGACATTAGTAGGTTTTGTTAAGCAAGACAGTTTTAATATTTATAGTAATAAAGAAAGAATTATAATAAAAAGCTAAAAATTTAAAAAGGGTAAATTGTGTCAAAAAATATTAGTAACTTATCTGGAAGAATAGGATTAAAAAATAATTTATTTCAAAAAATTTCTGACCGATCACTAAATTCTACCAATGATGCTGGTATTAAAGAAATTGCTGATGAATATAATATGGGTATTTCAACCATCCATGGAGCTGAAAGTTTTTATGAATTTTTAAGACCATCACATAGAGAAAAAAAAGCTTTTGTTTGTAATGGTAGCGCTTGTATGTGTGCTGGCACTCAAAAATCATTAAAAAAAAAATTAAAAGAAAAATTGGGTGATGATAAAGTTGGTGAAATGTTTTGTTTGGGACATTGTTATGAAAATCATGCCTTTCACTACAATGGAGAAAATTATGCTGGGAATGATATTAATAATATTGATCAAATAATTAAAGGTGAAGATATTAAACAAGAAAAGTTTTTTTCAAAAAGTTTTGCTTCAACAAGTTTTTTAATGGATAATAAGTTATTAAATTTAGATCAATTCAAAAGTTTATTAAAAAAATTCATCAGTTTAGATAAAAAAGAAATAATTAAATCACTTTTAAATTCTAATCTTTCTGGTAGAGGTGGAGCTGGTTTTCCTACAGGATTGAAATGGGATTTTTGTAGTAAAGAAAAATCAAAAAAAAAATATGTAATTTGTAATGCTGATGAGGGAGACTCTGGCGCTTTTTCAGATAGATATTTATTAGAAGATCAACCTTTAAAAGTTTTGTTTGGAATGATTATATGTGGTTATGTTATTGGAAGTAATGAAGGAGTTTTATATATTCGAGGAGAATATCCAAAATCAATTGAAGCTATAAATGGGTCAATCAATGCATTAAAATCTTCAAAGCTTTTAGGTGAAAGTATTTTAGGAACAAACTTTTCATTTGATTTGAACATTTGCATTGGACAAGGTGCTTATATTTGTGGAGAAGAAACAGCATTAATAGCCTCAATTGAAGGAAGAAGAGCAGAGGTAGATGTGAGACCTCCGTTTCCTGTAACCGAAGGTTTGTATAAAAAACCAACAGTTGTAAATAATGTTGAAACTTTAGCAGCTGCTACAGGCATACTAATAAACGGATCTGAAAAATTTTCTTCTATAGGTAATAAAAAATCTGCAGGAACTAAATTAGTATGTTGTGACAGTTTTTTTAATAATCCAGGTGTTTATGAGGTTGATATGTGTACCCCAATGAAAAAAGTTATAAATGAAATTGGTGGAGGATTTAAAGAACCTATAAAAGCATTACAAATTGGTGGTCCACTAGGTGGAGTTGTTCCTATTAAAGAAGTAGAAAAGTTAAATTTAGATTTCCAAGAATTTGCTGATGCTGGATTTATGTTAGGTCATGCGAGTATAGTAAGTATTCCAAAAGATTTTAGTATGATTGGTTATATTCACCATTTATTTGAATTTTCAGCAGAAGAATCATGTGGAAAATGTTTCCCAGGAAGGCTTGGCTCATATAGAGGAAAAGAAATGTTTGATCAGGCAATTAATAAATCTAAAAAAATTCCTCTAAAATTGCTTAATGAATTACTTGTTACAATGAAAAAAGGGTCTTTATGTGCATTATGTGGCGCAATACCTGTTCCAATAATGAATATTTTAAAGTATTTTAGTGATGAAATGAAAAATGATATAGTCCAGGAAAATTAATGAGTTCTGAAAAAAGAAAAATTGCATATATAGATGGTAAACCATATGAAATCGGTCCAAACCATTCTTCAATATTAAAATTTGTAAAAAGCTATCTTGGAGAAAAGAAAGTTCCAACTTTATGTGATGATCCAAACTTAGCACCTTACGGTGCATGTAGAGTTTGTTCAGTTGAAGTTGCCTTAAAAAAAGATGGTCCAACTAAAGTAGTGGCTTCTTGCCATACACCAGTTGCTGAAAATCAACATATTTTTACTAACAACGAAAGCTTAACAAGCTTAAGAAAAAATATTGTTGAACTAGTTTTATCTGATCATCCAATGAATTGCAGCACATGTGAAGTTGATAAAAATTGTGAACTTCAAGATGTCGCTAACGATTTAGGAATATCTGAGCATAGATATAACAATCCCAAACAACATAAAGGAATTCCAAAGGACACCTCTCATGCTTACATGAGAATGAACTTAGATAATTGTATAAATTGCGGACGTTGTGTCAGAGCTTGTGATGAAATTCAAGGATCGTTTGTATTGACTATGAGCGGAAGAGGATTTGAATCAAAAATTACAACTGACAATGATGCGTTGTTTGGTGACTCTTCTTGTGTATCATGTGGTGCATGCGCTCATACTTGTCCTACTGATGCTATTTCAGATGTATTTGCATCAAAATCGTCAGATTATGATGAAAAAGTTAGAACAACTTGTTCTTATTGTGGTGTTGGTTGTAACTTAGAAGCTTCAATAAAAGATGGCAAAGTGGTTTCGATTGATACTCCAAAAGAGACTGAAGTTAATGCGGGGCATACATGTTTAAAAGGTAGGTATGCATTTGGATTTTATGATCATAAAGATAGGTTAAGATCTCCATTAATTAAAAGAAATGGAAAATTTCAAGAAGCATCATGGGGTGAAGCTTACGATTATATAAAAAATAAATTAAACAAAATTATAAAAGAAAATGGACCTGATGCTGTAGCAGGTATTTCTTCAGCAAGATGCACTAATGAAGAAAATTATGTTTTCCAAAAAATGATTAGAGCAACAATTGGAACAAATAATATTGATTGCTGTGCAAGAATTTGTCATTCACCAACAGCTTGGGGCATGCAACAAACATTTGGAACAGGAGCAGCAACTAATTCAACAGAAGATATATATCATGCGGACCTTTTCTTAGTAATTGGTGCTAACCCTACTAATGCACACCCAGTAACTGGAGCAAAAATTAAACAACAGGTAATGAAAGGTAAAAAATTAATCGTATTAGATCCAATAACAACAGAAGTAGCTAAACTAGCTGATTATCATATTAGATTAAGACCTGGAACCAATGTAGCGGTACTAAATATGATGTTATATTTCATTATAAAGTCTAAGTTGTACAAAGAAGATTTTATTTTAAGTAGAACAGAAGGTTTTGAAAACTTCCTTAAAAAAATTGAGAAACTAGATATTGACCAATTAGCTAAGGTTGCAGGAGTTGATAAGCAGCAAGTGAAGGAAGCTGCGATTGCTTACGCTACTGCAAAAAACTCTATGGAGTTTCATGGGCTAGGCGTTACTGAACAAGAACAAGGTTCAAAAACAGTAATGCTAATCGCTGATCTTGCAATGATAACTGGAAATATTGGAAGAAAAGGTGTTGGAGTTAATCCATTAAGAGGTCAAAATAATGTTCAAGGTGCAGCTGACATGGGTTGTCAACCTCACCAAGGAGCAGGATATTTCCCTGTTGCTGAAAAAAAAATTCAAGATTTTTATACTGAAAAATATGGCGTTGTTCATCCAACAAAGGCTGGATTAAAAATTCCACAAATTTTTGATGCTGCAATAAGTAGAGAAATAAAAGCAGTGTGGATTATTGGTGAAGATGTTGTTCAAACAGATCCTAATAGTGCTCACGTTGCTAAAGCAATGAATGCATTAGACTTATTAGTAGTTCAAGAAATATTTATGAGTGAAACTGCCAAACATGCAGATGTTGTACTGCCTGGAACAACTTTCTTAGAAAAAGATGGTACCTTCACTAATACTGAACGAAGAGTTCAAAGAGTTAATAAAGCTGCAGAACCTCTTCCGGGAACAAAACCAGATGGATTAATTGTTACTGAAATGATGCAAAAGCTTGGATACAATCAAAAATCATATGATGCTGACGAAGTGTTGGCTGAAATTGCAGATGTGGTTCCTTTCTTTAAAGGAATAACTCGAGAAAGATTAGGAAAATTAGGATTACAATGGCCAGTAAAAGAAGATGGAACAGATACAAAAATTCTACATGAAAAAGAATTTAAGTTAGGAAAAGGTAGAATTAAATATTTTGACTGGAAAGAGAGTAGTGAAATAGAAAAAAATAAAAAAGATTTTCCACTAATACTAACTACAAGTAGAGTACTACAACACTATAATGCAGCAACTATGACAAGAAGAACTAACAACCTTGCAATAGTAGATGAAGATATTCTGGAAATTCATCCAAAAGATGCAAAATACAGAGAATTAAATACAGGTGATGTTGCAAGACTTTATTCTGGAAGAGGAGAAGTTTCTTTAAAAGTTGAGGTAACAGACAGAGTAAAAGAAGGTATCGTGTTTACTACATTCCACTTTCCAGAACACATGGTTAATATGGTTACTGGACATGGTAAAGACGAAGAAACTATGTGTGCTGAATATAAGGTTTCTTCAGTAGAAGTTCAAAAAATTTCTAATAAATTTAAGACTGAAGTAGACACTGAAAAAAATTTAGCACAGGTATCACGTAGTTAAACATTTACCTTTTATGTTAAGTAATGAAATAGGCTGGAATTTTGATAATACTTATTCAAAATTACCAGAGTCTTTCATTTCTAAAATATCTCCTATTCCAGTAAAATCTCCGGAATTAACTATATTTAATTATAATTTAGCAGAAAAATTAGGATTAAATTTTTCATCTATAGAAAAAAATGATTTATCTAAACTATTTTCGGGAAATTTATTGCCCAAAGGATCTAAATCTATAGCACAGGCTTATGCGGGTCATCAATTCGGCCACTTTACAATGTTAGGTGATGGTAGAGCAGTTTTGATGGGTGAACACGTATCTAAAAATAATGAAAGATTTGACATTCAGTTTAAAGGATCAGGACAAACACCTTTTTCAAGAAATGGCGATGGAAGAGCTGCACTAGGACCAATGTTAAGAGAATATATAATTAGCGAAGCAATGCATTCACTAAATGTACCAACAACAAGAAGTCTGGCAGTAGTCAAAACTGGTGAGGATGTAGTAAGAGAAAACATATTACAAGGTGCCATACTTACAAGAGTTGCTTCTAGTCATCTAAGAGTTGGAACATTTCAATATGTTGCTATAAGAAATAATGAAAGTGAACTAAGAACTTTAGTTGATTACACAATAAATCGTCATTATCCAAATATTAAAAAATCTAAAAATAAAGCAATTGATCTATTAAAAGTTTTAATTGAACTTCAAATTGACTTAGTGGTTAATTGGATGCGAGTTGGTTTTATACATGGTGTTATGAACACAGACAACATGTCTATCTCAGGTGAAACAATTGATTATGGTCCATGTGCCTTTATGGATACTTATGATCCACAAACTGTTTTTAGTTCTATAGATGAATTAGGAAGATATGCATATTTTAATCAACCGAGTATCACTAAATGGAACTTAGCAAGATTTGCAGAATGTTTAATATCTCTTATTGATCCAAAAAAAGAAAAAGCAATTGAGATTGCTACTGAAACAATAAATAGTTTCGACAAAAGTTATGAGACTAAATGGATTAATATGATGAGAGACAAGTTGGGTTTATTTGGTCAAGATCAAAAAGATCAAGTTTTAATAATAGATTTATTAACTTGGATGCACAAAAATAAAGCTGACTATACAAATACATTTTGTTTTTTAATGGATGAAAATTTTCAACACAATAAAATCTATAATGATGAAAACTTTCTTACATGGAAAAAAAGATGGAAAGAAAGACTAAAGCTAAATAATAATACACCTGAAAAGTATTTAAGTTTAATGAAGTCAGTTAATCCTTTAGTTATTCCAAGAAACCATAAAGTAGAAGAAGTATTAGAATCTGCAAATAATAATGATTTACCTCCATTAAAAAAATTAATTAAAGTATTAGAAAAACCATATGAAAAAACAAAAGAAAATATTGATTATCAATCCCCTGCTCCAGCTAGTGATAAAAAATATAAAACTTTTTGTGGTACTTAATAATGTTATAAAACGTAAGGTTCGGGCCTAACCTTATTATTTAAAACTCTTTCAACAGCAAAATCACTAATATCAATTGTTTGATATGATCCAGTAGTAATTAATTCAGTTAAAGCTCTACCTATTCCTGGGGCTTGCATTAATCCTCTGCCAGTAAAACCTGATGCTAAATAAACGTTTTCATATTTAGGATGTTTTCCTACAACAGCATTATTATCTAACTTATTACAATCATAATAACCTGCCCATCCACCCGTCAATTTTAATTCTTCAAAGACAGGTATTCTTTGTGCTAGTGCTGGCCATACTAATTCTTCAAAATCATTCCACGTAGGTTCTAAATCTTCAGCATCAAACACAGAATTTGGCGATCCCGCTAGGTATTCTTTTCCTTCTGGTCTCCAATATACACCCGTTGTTAAATCTCCTGTTAAGGGCATTTCTGGAATATGTTTTGGGCACTTCACTCTAAATACAGTATGTTTTTGTGGAACTACTGGAATGTCATCTAGCAATTCTTTTGTCCAACATCCTGCTGCAGAAATAATAGTTTTAGCTTTAATTTCAGAAATACTTTTTACTTCACCTTTTATAAATTCAGCTCCTAATTCAATTGCTTTACTTTTAAGTGCGCTATGAAACATAAATGGGTCGATCCAGCCCTCACTATTATTATCTGTATATGTTGCCGTTTCAATTCCATCACTATTTATATATGGAAATATTTTTGATAGTTCAGACCCTTTAATATTCTTTGTTCCAGCTTCACAAGCTTTGTGATTTTCTAAAGCTCTGTACTGTTCTTCTGCATGTTCAGGTCCAAACATAAGTAAATAGCCATTTGGAACCATGCTAGCCGTAGGATTAGGATTTTTTTTTGTTTTTAATAATTCTGGTATTTGAAAAATAAATTCTCTTGCAAATTTACCTAATAAAATATTTTCTTTTTGATAAAACTGTCTTCTAAATCCACCCAAAGATAAAGGAAAAGAAGCATTTTTGTAAGTTGGATCTCTCTCAATAACTTTTACTTTTCTTCCCTCTTTAGATAAAAAATACGCTGTTGATGCACCTATTATTCCACCGCCAATAATAATTACGTCTTCCATGAATCTTTAAGTTGGTAGAAAAATTATATAATAAGTTAATTAAGAGTAAAGATAGAATAATTTAAAATAAATGCAAAACACAACCATGCAATGTAGGGAATCATTAGCAAAGCACTAATCTTGTTAATTGGATAATATAGTTTAATAAGCCAAGCTACAAAAAAAATAATTAAACCAATTATAATTAAAGATACAAGTATTTGGTGAAATGCAAAAAAAGCTATGCTCCAGCTAGCATTTATTATTAAATGAACAAAATAAATAATAAAAATTTTTTGAGTTTTTTTTGGATTTAACCAAATTAACCAAATTGCAAAACCCATTGATAAATATAAAATAATCCAAACTGGTGCAAATATTAAATCTGGAGGATTAAAGGAAGGTTTTATAAGCTCTGAGTACCATGGTTCTTTATAGTAACTTGAAATATATCCGCCCCACCATGACATGAAAAAAGATAAAAAAATAAATAAACCTAAATAAATAAATTTTTTTGATTTTGAAGTGTCCATTAGTAATATCCTCCTCCTAGTTGTTTATATTTTTTTGCCAAATACTGAGCTTTCCTAGCTGACCATTGACCGGCTTTAGTGCCGTGGGTACTTATAGCTTTAATTTGCACAAACAATTTTCTTCTTAAGTTAGGTTTAGTATAATTGCCATTTTTAATCTTGTTATCAATTTTCCATTCATTTCTATAAATCCTTACTTTATCAACTACATACTTGGGTTGTTTTGAAAATTGTTTACCTTTTTTTTTAGCTTTACGTTTAGCTTTTGTAGTTTGCTTATATTCAAAAGAAGAAAGGGCTTTTATAGCTTTTTCAGGCAAATAACGTTCTCCAGTAATTGAAGATTTTTTTCCCGACTTAGTTCTCCATTTTTGCTTTGTCCAAGCTAATAAATTGATTTGTTTTTTTGATAACATAATTTTTAAGCTAATGTTGACCTTCCACCATCAACTCCTATTATTTGTCCTGTAATCCATGAACTTTCCTCAGTCAGTAAAAATTTGGCCATTGCTGCTGTATCTTTTCCTTCTCCGATTCTTTTCAAAGGATGTGCTTTGGCTATTCCTTCTGCCACAATTTTACTTCTTAGAATTGGTTCAGCTATTTTTGAATTAGTCAAACTTGGTGCTATACAATTTACTTTAATATCTGGAGCAAATTCAGCTGCTAAAGAAACCGTCAAGCCTTCAATGGCTCCTTTAACTGAAGCAATAATACTATGATTAGTAAATCCTCTTTGTGCTGCGACTGTTGAAAAAAGAACTATTGATCCTTTATTTTTTTTTAAATTGTCTTTAAAAACTTTAATCACTTCAACAACTGGAAAAAAATTTAATTTTAGACATTTTTGAAAATCTTCTTGATTTGTCTTCACCAGGGGTTTTAAATCTATTGATCCAATGCAATAAGCAATGCCTGCTAGATCAGTGTCTTCAAAATTTTTTTTTAAATTTTCATAGATATCATCTGATAAAATGTCTAAAACTGTATAGTCACATCCTAATTCTGATGAAAGTTTTTCTAATTCTACATCATTTCTTCCAATTAAATGAATTTCTTTGTTCGCTTGAGATAATTGTATAGCAAGGTTAGATCCCACAGAACCTGTTGCTCCAAATATAAGATATTTTTGCATAATGATTTTATCCTTTGCGTATAAATTTTTAATTATTTATTCTACGCACATCTTGTCGCATCTTAAGCGTTACATTATT
>CACJXT010000011.1 GCA_902597425.1 uncultured Pelagibacteraceae bacterium
TAATATAAATTACTAATATTTGATATGATTATAAAAAAGTTTTTGCAGAATATTTTTAAAAAATTTTTTCAAATTTTATTTAAAATTGTTTATGGCAAAGTAATCTACTCAAATCAGAACCTTAAAAATAAAAATATTGTTATTAACCAGCTTAATACTTCAAAGTTAAGAAAATTTAACAATGAGCCTTATAGTGTTTATTCAATATCAGAAGGTAGAGTTTACAATGATACTGTTGAAAATGTGGCAATAATCAATCAGAATCAAATAATAGATAAAATTTCATATCAGCGGCTAGGAGGAAAACTAATTAATGCTGACAAAAGTGTAGTTCTTAAAAAAGGAACTCCTAGAATAAAAAAAAAAATAAAATCAAATTTATTAATATTAAGTCAAGGAGCCAGTGGAAATGATAATTATTTTCATTGGCTATTTGATATTTTACCAAAAATAAAGATTTGTTCAGAAGTTTATAATTTAAAAAATATTGAAAATTTTTATTTTTCTAAATTACATAAATGGCAAAAAAATATTTTAGAAATTTTAGATTTACAAAATATTAAAATATTAGATTCGAGCATTTATAGACATGTTCAAGCCACTAAAATTATTGCGGTTGATCATCCATGGTATGAAAAAGGCTATATTAATGAAGAAGCAGCTAATATTCCCGATTGGATAGTAAATTGGCTAAAAGAGATTTTTTTAACAAAAGCTGAAAGCTTTAATGCAAATGATAAAATTTTTATTGATAGAAGAGATGACACAAAATTTAATCATTGCCAAATAATAAATGATGAAGAAGTATTTCAATATCTAAAATCTAAAGGTTTTTCAAAATATAAAGTTGGTCAATTATCATTTAAAAATCAGATACACTTATTTCATAATGCTAAAATTATCATTGGACCTCATGGAGCAGCTTTTGCAAATTTAGTTTTTTGTAAACCACAAACAAAAGTTATCGAATTTAAACCTTTTCATCATCCAACTGTTGTAAACAAAAGAATTTCTAAAATTAATGATTTAAATTTTAAATCAATCAAAGCACCTGATTTTAAAAATGATAAAGGCGATATTTTTATTAATTTAGATATGCTTAAAAAAATAATATAATTTTAAAATTTAGATTAAATTTTTAATTTCATCAAAAGTTAATCCATCCTCATCTTTAGGAGATAAAATTGGTTTTTTAACAGGCCATTTTATTTTTAATTTTTTGTCATTCCATTGAACTGTTTTTTCACTATTTTTATTTCTATAGTTACTACATTTATAAAAAATCATACATTTATCTGATTTACAAAGAAAGCCATGAGCAAAACCTTCAGGTATATATAGTGAAAAGTCAGAATTTTCAGACATTTCAATTTTAAATGTTTTTCCAAATGTTTTAGAATTTTTTCTAAGATCTACGACAACATCCAAAATTCTCCCTTGCGCAACAGTAATTAGTTTTGCTTGTGGTTTTTTTAATTGCATATGGAGGCCTCTTAAAATATTTTTTTTTGAATATGATAAACAGTAAAATATAAATTTTTTATTAAGAATTTTTTTTTTAAAAACTTCTTTAAAAAAACCTCTTTTATCTTTATAAATATTAGTTTTTAGAATTAACAAGTCTTTAATTTTAGTTTTAATAATTTTCATTTATAATTTTTTAATTTTAACAAATTTTTTAAATGTAGAAAATATATAATTTAAATCTGTCATTTTAAGTCCTTGGTGAGATCCAATTAAAATTCCATTTTCCATGACATCATCTGCAACTTTTTCAGAATTTGGATGTTTTTTATATTTTAAATTCTTCATAAGCGGTTGTCGCAAAATATTTCCAGTAAAAATTGTTCTAGTTTGAATATTATTTTTTTCAAAGAAAATTTGTAGTTGCATTCTATTAAATTTTTTATTTTTTTTAATTACCAATGGAAAAGCTAGCCAAGGAGTTTTTACATTCTTAAAGGTTTCAGGAAGTTTAAAATAGTTGGTATATTTAGAAAAAAACCTAAGTAAATAATTAAAGTTTTTTCTCCTAACTAATATATTATTATTTAATTTTTTTAATTGTTCTAATGCAAAAGCTGCAGAAATTTCAGAAGGTAAAAAATTATAACCTAAACCAGAAAATATGTATTTTTTATCATATTGAATACCAGAAATTTTTACATTAAATCTATATTTTATATGTTCTGATTCATTAAAGATAGCAGATGATCTGCCCCAACCACGAAGTAGTTTTGCTTTTTTATAAAGGTAATTATCGTTAAAACATACTATTCCACCAAAGCCAGCACCGTTTACAATGTGTGAAGCATAAAAGCTATTTGTTGCAACATCAGAGTTATTACTATTAATTTTGTTATTTATTTTGTATCCAATTGTATCTGCAGAGTCTTCAATTACTTTTAGTTTATATTTTTTTGCGATTCTATTAATTTCTTTCCAATTAGGTATATTCCCTAATAGGTTTGGTATCATTATAGCTACTGTTTTTTTATTTATACAATTTTCAATTTGGGAAGTGTCTGCTATAAATTTATTTTCTAATACTCCAATAAAATGAGGTATCAAACCAAGTTGATATATTGGGGCTACAGTTGTAGAAAAAGTAAGCGTAGTGGTAATTATTTCACTTCCTTTTTTAAAATTAAACGAACTTAACGCTAACAGATTGGCTGAAGAACCTGAATTAACCATTAAACCATATTTTTTTCCAAATTTTTTTATTAGAACTTTTTCTAATTTTTTTACATGGGGTCCATCAATTAAATTAAGTCTGTTATTTTTGAGTACTCTATTTACGGCTTTTATTTCTTTATTGTCGTAGACAGCTTGTCCATAATATATTTTTTTCATGAATAATTTTAAAAATATGCTATAATGTTTCTTTCCTATTATTAAAATATGTCAAATAAATCAACATATAAAGCAGACTCAATTAAAGTATTAAAAGGTCTTGAAGCAGTAAGAAAGCGACCTGGGATGTACATCGGTGATACAGATGATGGTACTGGTTTACACCATATGGTTTATGAAGTTGTTGACAATTCCATAGATGAAGCTTTAGCAGGATATTGTAAAAATATAGAAATTGATATTAACGCTGATGGAACAATTACAGTCAGAGATGATGGCAGAGGGATTCCAGTTGATACACATAAAGGTGAAAAAAAATCTGCAGCAGAAGTAATTATGACACAACTTCACGCAGGAGGTAAATTTGATCACGATTCTTATAAAGTTTCAGGAGGTTTACATGGTGTTGGTGTTTCTGTAGTTAATGCCTTATCAGAAAAATTAGAATTAGAAATTAACAGAGAAGGAAAAAAATATTTTATTGAATTTAAAAATGGTAATGCAAAAGCTCCATTAAAGATGATAGGAAAATCAAAAGGTTCAGGAACACAAATAAAATTTTTGCCATCAAAAGAAATTTTTTCTTTGATTAAATTTAGTACAGATATAATTCAAAAAAGGATGAGAGAATTAGCTTTTTTAAACAAAGGAATAAATATTACTATTAACGATTTAACTTTAAAAAAAACAAAGAAAATTGAATTTAAATTTGATGGAGGTATTACTGAGTTTGTAGATTTTTTAGATTATAAGAGAGAAAAATTACAAAATAAAAACGGAAATGATTTATTTAAAAAACCTATTTATATAGAAGGAAAAAAAAATAATATTGAAATAGAATGTTCATTAAAATGGAATGCTGGCTATACCGAAGATGTTTACCCGTATACAAACAATATATTTCAAAAAGATGGTGGAACTCATTTACTAGGATTTAGAAGCGCACTAACAAGAGTGATTAATAAATATGCAACAGAGCATAACTTGTTAAAAAAAAATAAATTAACAATTTCTGGCGATGATATTAAAGAAGGTCTTACATGTGTAATGTCTACAAAAATACCAGATCCAAAGTTTTCATCTCAAACAAAGGATAAACTAGTTTCATCTGAGGTAAGGATGATTGTTGAAACAGTTGTAAATGAAAAACTATCAATATGGTTTGATCAAAATCCACCTATTGCAAAAATTATTCTTACGAAAGTAATACAAGCTGCTCTTGCTAGAGATGTTGCAAGAAAAGCCAGAGAAAATGTTAGAAGAAAAGGAGCTTTAGAATTAACTGGTTTACCTGGAAAGCTTGCAGATTGTCAAATCTCAAAACAGGAAGGTACTGAACTTTTTATTGTAGAGGGAGATTCTGCAGGTGGTTCAGCAAAACAAGGAAGAAACAGGGAGAATCAAGCTGTTTTGCCTTTAAGAGGGAAAATTTTAAATACTTATGTGGATACAAATGGAAGTAAAAAAAATGGCAATAAAAATGATGTTAAAACTAAAACATTATCAAAAATGATCTCATCAAATGAAATAGTAACATTAATTAATGCATTAGGATTAGATCCAAAAGTTGAAAATATAGACTTAAAAGATCTACGTTATGGTAAAATTATTATAATGACAGATGCTGATGTTGATGGTTCTCATATAAGAGCTTTATTGCTCACATTCTTTAATAATAAACCATTTAATCAACTTATAGAAAATGGACATGTGTATCTTGCGCAGCCTCCATTATTTAAAATTAATAAAGGTTCAAAAGCAATTTATATTAAAGATGAAAAAGAACTTGATGAATATATTTTAAATAATTCAAAGGAATTAAAAAAACTAAAAAAAGGAAGTGTAGATTTTTTAAAAGTTTATAACGAAGAAAAATCAAAAATGAGCATACAAAGATTTAAGGGACTAGGTGAAATGAACCCTGATGAATTATGGAGCACAACTTTAAACCCTAATACGCGAAATTTACTTCAAGTAAAATATTCTAAAGATTTAAAAAAAGATCAAAATATAATTCATACACTTATGGGTAATGATGTTGGGTTAAGAAAAGATTTTATTATATCTAACGCAATTAATGTTTCAAATTTAGATATTTAAAAAATGAAGTTTTTAAAAACTTCAAACCTTTATTCATTAAACAAATCTACTTATGTTAATCTTAGATGGATTGCTTATATTGGACAAATAAGTGCAATTTTAATAGTACAATTTTTTTTAGAATATAAATTTGATTATTTTTTTTGTATTTCAATAATATTTTTTAGTGTTTTAACAAATCTCTATTTACAATTTAAAATTAAAGATAATCAGATTAATAATTTTACTTCTACCATATATTTAAGCTATGATATACTCCAACTAGGAACCTTACTTTTTTTTACGGGAGGAGTTACTAATCCATTTGTATTTTTAATATTAGTACCTGCTGTATTTTCTTCTCAGTATTTACATTTTATAAGCTCAATTATATTAGTTGCATTTATAATCATAATTTTATTAGTTTTAACTTTTTTCTCTCATAGTTTACCTCATCCTGGTGAATTGCACTTTCATACTCCTGATTACTATTTATATGCAATACCTGTATCAGTAATTATTGGTTTAATTTTTTTGGTATATTTTGGGGTCAAATTTGGAGAGGAAAGTAGAATTAGAAAAAAAGCCTATGATAAAATTCAAGAAATAATGGCAAAAGAAAATGAACTTCTTTCTCTAGGCGGACAAGCCGCCGCCGCCGCCCATTCACTTGGCACACCTCTTTCTACAATTTTATTAACAGCAAAAGAACTACAAAAAGAATTTGGAAATAATTATAAAATTAAGAAAGATCTAGATCTACTAGTTGTTCAAAGCAACAGATGTAGAGAAATACTTAAAAAACTATCATTAAATCCAATTATTGAAGATGAATTTATAGATTCTAATTTTTCATTAAATGATTATGTTAATGAAATTGTTAGATCATATAAAGAAATAAGTAATAAAGAATTCATCATTAACTTAGAGCATTACAAAAATCCAATCAATATGCAAAAATCTACAGAAATTATATATGGTTTAAGAAATTTTATAGGCAATGCAAATAAGTTCAGTAAAAAAAAAATAGAAATATTTTTAAGTAGTGACAAAAAAACAACAAATATAACTATTAGAGATGATGGTCCAGGTTTTCCCAAAGATTTAATCGATAAACACAGATTAGGAGAGCCTTATATTAGAACAGCTGATAGAGCACATATTACAAAATATGGATTAGGTCTTGGAACTTTTATTGGAAAAACACTTCTTGAAAAAAATTTTGCGAATATAATTTTTCTAAACTCAGATATAACAGGTGGAGCAGAAGTTATAATTCAATGGAAGAACAAAGATTTAGCTAATACTTAATTAAGTTTTTTTTTATCTTCAAATAATCCACTTAATTGGCTTATCATTACATCGCCTAATTCTTGAACATCAGTTATTTTAATTGCTTTATTATAATATCTAGAAACATCATGGCCTATACCTATAGCTAAAATTTCAATGTTACTTTTATTTTCAATAAATTTAACAGTTTTTTTTAAATGTTTTTCTAAAAAATCACCTGTGTTTGAAGACAATGTGGAGTCATCAACTGGAGCACCATCTGATATTACCATTAAAATTTTTCTTTCTTCTTTTCTTTTTGTCAGTCTGTTATATGCCCATGATATAGCTTCACCATCTATATTTTCTTTTAACAAACCTTCTTTAAGCATTAAGCCTAGATTTTTTTTTGACTGCCTCCAATGAGTATCCGCACTTTTATAAATAATATGTCTTAAATCATTAAGTCTACCTGGATTTTTTGGTTTATTATTTTTGTTCCATTCTTCTCTACTTTTTCCACCTTTCCAATTTTTTGTAGTAAATCCTAAAATTTCAACTTTCACATGACATCTTTCTAACGTTCTTGACAGTATATCAGCACATAGTGCGGCAATAGTTATTGGTCTACCACGCATCGATCCTGAATTATCAATTAATAGAGTTACAATCGTATCTTTAAAATCGATATTTTTTTCTTTTTTAAATGATAGTGAATTATAAGGATCCATAATAATTCTTGGCAATTTGGAGCTGTCTAATAATCCCTCCTCCAAATCAAATTCCCAAGCTCTGTTTTGTTTTGCTAAAAGCTGTCTTTGAAGTTTATTGGCTAGCTTTGTAATTAAATCTTGGAAAGTAACAAGCTGTTGATCCAAATTTTTTCTTAATTTGTTTATTTCATCAATACTTTCAAGCGTTTCGGCTTTAGCAATTTCATCAAATTGATTTGTAAAAATTTTATATTCTTTATCGTTTATACTAGTATTAATTTTTTGAATTATATTTTCTGAACTTTGTTTTTCAGAATCAGTATCAACTAATTGTTCATCCATTTTGTATTCATCAAAATCATAGTCTGCATCAATTCCATTTTTATTTTCATCTTGTTTGCTTTTTTCTTGTTCTTCCTCGGTTTGGTTTTGGTCATTATTTGGATTGGCATCCTGTTCATTTCTATTTTCTTGATCCTCATTTTTTTCATTATCAGAATCAAGTATATCCATTTTTTGAAGTATTTCTGAAAATTTGGAATTATATTTTTTTTGATTTTCCAAATTTTTAGTTAAAAAATTGATATGATTACCTAGTGAAGAGTCAAATTTTTTTTCCCAAAAACTTAAAATTTTATCAGATAAAGGGTTAAGCTGTATGTTAAAAAAATTTTTTAACATGTAGAGTTCAAATGCTTCGGCAACATTAACATCATCTTTTGTTTTTAATTGATCCTTTCTTTTCAAGCTTAATTTTTGATTATAATTTTCATTTAAGTTTTTTGAAATTCCTTTAAGAATTTTAGTACCTAAAAGCTCATATCTAATTTTTTCAGATATGTCATACAATGTTCTACATGAAGTGTTATTGGGTAAATTATTTTGATATATCTTTTTGTTAGAAAATTTTTTTTTTAAAGCTCTTGAATCTGTTTCAGCTCTTAATCGTACAAAATCTTGTCTATTTTTTAAATTATCAAGTTCAAAAAAATCTATATTTTTTGAACTAAGATTTTTACTTTTATTATTAAGGTTAAATTTGTAATCGTCAGAAATTACTTTAGCCGTAGAAATTAAAGCTTGTTTAAATTTTTCTTTAAAATTATCTTCTTTATTGTTCATTTAATTCTGAATATTTATCATCGATTCTGGTAAATCTTCACCAAAACATCTTTGATAATATTCAGCTATAATATTTTTTTCAGTTTCATCACACTTATTTAAAAAAGTAACCCTAAATGAATAGCCTGTATCTTTGAAAATTTCAGTATTTTCTGCCCAATGTAAAACTGTCCTAGGACTCATTACAGTTGATATATCTCCAGCGATAAAACCTTTTCTGGTCAATGATGCAACTTTAATCATATTGGCTACTTTTTCTTTTCCTTTAGCATTATTTAAATTTTTATTTTTTGATAAAATAATTTCCATTTCTTTATCTAGGCTCAAATAATTTAAACTTGTTACAATATTCCATCTATCCATCTGAGCTTGGTTGATCTGATTTGTACCTGAATACAAACCTGTTGTATCTCCTAATCCAATAGTATTTGCTGTTGCAAATAATCTAAAATATTTATTTTGTTTTACAATCTTGTTTTTATCTAAAAGAGTAAAAGATCCATCGCTTTCAAGAATTCTTTGTAAGACAAACATAACGTCTGGTCTTCCAGCATCATATTCGTCAAAAACTAAAGCAACTGGATTTTGAAATGACCAAGGCAATATTCCTTCTTTAAATTCAGTTACTTGTTTTCCATCTTTAATTACAATTGCATCTTTTCCAATCAAATCTATCCTACTAATATGTGAATCTAAGTTTATTCTCACACATGGCCAATTTAATCTTGCTGCCACTTGAGTTATATGAGTACTTTTTCCAGTACCATGATATCCGTGAACAATTACTTTTTTATTATGTAAAAAACCACTAAGGATGGCTAGAGTAGTATCACGATCAAATTTATAATCTTTGTCTATTTCAGGAACAAATTCGTTTTTTTTTGAAAAAGCATTAACTTGCATCTCAGTATTAATTCCAAAAGTTTGCTTTACAGATAATTTTATATCAGGTTGTATATTTAGATTAGACATCTATTTTTTCCCTATAAGTATTTTTTAGTTGTGTGTATGCTAAAGTAATTAGTTTTAGTTTTTCTTCATATTTTTTATTTCCTGAATTCATATCAGGGTGAAATTTTTTAACAAGGGTTTTGAATTTATTTTGAATTTTTCTCCATTTTAGACCAACTGAAATTCCAAGAATACTAAAAGCTTTTATATCTTTATGGTCAAATTTGAACTGGTTCATATGATTGAATTGATCTTTTAATTTAGATCTATCAAATTCGTCTTTTAATGCGTTGTTCCAAAGAACCTTAAAAAAATTATCAGAAGAGCTAAAACTTTGTGTAGGTTTATGCCAAGTTAAGTCAGATTTCAAAAAATTATAAACCTGTTCATCACTCATACCTGAGAAATAATTCCAATTTTTGTTGAATTCTTTAACATGATTTAAGCAGAGTAATCTATAATTTCGACTATTATCTTTTTCAATTGGGGCTTTATATTCTCCAATTTCAAAACAATTATTCCAATCACAAATATTTTTCATAGTATATAATACAAATAATATTTATGAATATAAATCAATTAATTTTAATTGTTAAAAAAAAAATAAATGAAAATATTTTGTTAGAAAGTATAAATATTGAAGATAAAACTTTCCTTCATAAAAATCATAAAACAAACCAAAGTGGAAAATTTCATCTAAAATTAACTATTATGTCGCAGGAATTAAAAAAAATGAATAAAATACAATCAACAAAGAAAATCTACAGTATTTTAGATGAAGAATTGAAAAAATATATACATTCCATTCAAATTTTAATCATTTAATTCTTTGTTTAGAAAAGAATATAATTTTTTACTTTCAAAATTTAAATTAAATATTGGTTTACCAATTTTTTTTAATAAAACTAAATTAATTTTTCTGCTGCTATTTTTCTTGTCTTTTTTCATGAATGAAAGAATATCTTTTATGTTTTTATTTAGAAAATTTTTTTTTAATTTCAAGGGTAATTTGATTTTAGTTAGGTGATTTTTAATTAATTCAAATTCATTTTTTGGTAGCAAATTATTTTTGAAACTAAACTTAGAAGCGCTTATTATTCCAAGTAAAACAGCTTCACCGTGATTTAATTGTTTTGAATATTTTAAAGTTGCTTCATAAGCATGAGCAAATGTATGACCAAAATTTAATATTTTTCTTAAATTTTTTTCTTTTTCATCTATTTGAATTATTTTTTTTTTAATCAAGCAACTTTCTTTAATTGATTTTTCAATATAAGGACTCTGTAAATTTAAAATTTTAGGTAAATTTTTATTTAAGAATAAAAAAAATTTTTTGTTAGAAATTAGTGAATGTTTTAAAATCTCACCATAACCACAAACTATTTCTCTCCTTGGAAGTGATTTTAAAAAACTTATGTCGGATATTACTAAGCTTGGCTGATAAAATGATCCAATTAAATTTTTTCCATACTTAGAGTTAATTCCAGTTTTTCCACCTATAGATGAGTCTACTTGAGCTAGTAGCGTAGTTGGAATATTAATAAATTTTATCCCTCTTTTAAATATACTTGATGCAAATCCAGATACATCTCCTGTAATACCTCCACCAATTGATATTAAGCAGTCATTCCTATGAAAATTTTTTTTTATTAATATTTGTAAAATTTTATCAACACTTGTTTGATTTTTGTTTTTTTCACTTGCATTGAAGAAATGGGTGATAGTTTTTTTTTTGGGTAATGATTTAAAAATTTTATTGATTAATTTTTTTGGAATTTTATTATCTATAATCAATAAACATTTGCCAAATTTTATTGAGTTATTATTTAATAAATTTGG
Source organism: uncultured Pelagibacteraceae bacterium (assembly GCA_902597425.1). Taxonomy (GTDB): domain Bacteria; phylum Pseudomonadota; class Alphaproteobacteria; order Pelagibacterales; family Pelagibacteraceae; genus Pelagibacter. The sequence goes on from CACJXT010000011.1 coordinate 10,833, forward strand.
TATTTTAGTGACCAGTCCAGAGCCTATAATTATTGGATAATTATGGTTTTTAGTATTTATTTTTAGTTTAATTATCTTCATAAGATATTATAATTTTTTTAGCTATTTCAGTTTTTGATAACTCATTACAGTTTATTTCAAAATCTGCATACGAGTATATTTTTTTACGTTTTTCAATTAATTTTAAAAGCTCTTGATCATTTGAATAAAAAGCAATTGGTCTTTTGTGACTATTTTTAATTCTATCTAACAATGTAGTATTGTTCCAGTTTAACCAAAATGAAAAATTATTTGCTATTACTTCTTTTCTAATTTTTTCATTTACAAAAGCCCCACCACCAAGGGAAATTACAACATTAGAAGATTCAAGCGATTTTAATGTAATTTTTTCTTCTAAATTTCTAAAAAAACTTTCACCTTTTTTAGAAAATATTTGAGCGATATTCATGTTAGCTTCTTTTTCAATAACGTTGTCTATATCAATAAATTTTAACTTTAATTTTTTTGAAATTAAATTACCAATTGTGGACTTACCAGATCCCATCATGCCCAGTAAAACTAGGTTTTTTTTTGATTTCATAATTTTCTTTATTGAAAAAACACAAATATGTCTTAATTTGAAATTATTAAACGATATATGCAATTACAACGAAAAACAAGTATTGGAAAATTAAATGGTGTTGTAAAAATATTGATAAAAGTTTGCTTAGTTTTACTTTTAGTTTTTATTTCAGTAATATTTCTAGATAAAATAGATTTTCCTTCTCCAAATAAAAAGATTGAAAAAATTATACCAAATGAAAATCTTAAAATTATTAAATAAAAAATATTTATTAATTATTTTAACTTTTTTTTTTATATTTATTTCAAAGTTATATTCTGAAGATCAACCAGTTGATATATGGATTATAAATCAAGAAAAATCTATAGATCAATCTATAGATACAGAAATAGAAGAAGAAAATATTTCAATAGATTCAATCTATGAAATGAATTCTCAAGAAAATGATGAATTTGATATTCAAGAAGACGAAACATTATTTTCTAAAACAATAAAAATTGCAGGTTTATATGATCCTGAACAAAATGGCCTTACTATTGATATGTGGTCTAATTCTGATGGAAAAAAAATTTTAAATATTTTAAATAATATTCAAAAAATTAAATTATCAAATGATGCTAAAGAAATACTAAATATATCACTTTTAACTAATTCTTATTTTCCCCGTCAAAACATTACAAATGAAGAATTTTTTAAATTAAAATCAGACTGGTTGATTAAAAATGGTGATCTTGAAATGATACAAGATTATTTAGTTAAAAATCAAAATGTAAATGCAAATATAAGATTAACAAAATTTTTAGTGGACGAATATTTATCAATGTCAGAACTGGAAAAATCATGTGATGTGTTTTCGAAAATTAATGAAATTATAAATGATGATTATTTAACAAAGTTTAATATTTATTGTTTAATTAATAACAATGAAAGAGAAGTAGCACAATTGCAATTTGATTTAAAAAAAGAATTAGGATTTACAGATAATTTTTTTGAAAAAAAATTTAATTATTTGATGAATTATGACACTACAGTTGATCAAGAAATTTCAGAAAAATCTATTTTAGATTTTCATCTATCGCATAGAACAAATCCTGAATTTAAATTTGAACCTGTTGAATCTACTTCAAAATATATTTGGCGATATCTTTCAACTTCGAATTTATTAGATAATATAGAAAATATTGACTTAGAAGATCAAAATAAAATTACACTGATTGAAAAAGCTACCCATGAAGGAAATTATAATGAAAAAGAATTGTATAATCTTTATAAAAGATTTTTATTTAATATAAACCAACTTCTAAGTGTTAAACAATCCTACAAACTTTTATCAAATGTTGAAGCAAGAGCACTTTTGTATCAAGGAATTTTGATTAATAGCCAACCTGAAACTAAACTAGAATTAATAAAAATATTAAAAGAATTATTTATTAAAGAAGGTATTGAAAATGCTTTTAAGGATGAGTTAATTAAAATTTTAAAAGAAATAAATATAGAAGAAATTCCTTCCAATTATACTTATTTTTATGACGAGTATATTAATGAAGAGGATAAAAATTTAACCAAAATTAAAATTAATAATAAGATTATCCATCAATCAAAATTGATTAATTATTTTAGATCAGATATCACTAAACAAAATATTGAAAAAGATTTAAATGATTTATTAAAAAAAGTAAAAAAAGATAAAGAATATTTTATTTCCACAAAAGATATAATTCTTATTGAGTCTTTAAAATCTGATGGAATAAATATATCAAAAAAATATAAAAAATTATACGAAGTTGCTGAATACAATATGCCAAGTGATATTCAAGTTTTAATAAATAATAATGAATCAGGAGTAGTTTTGTTAAGACTTGTTGAAGTTATTGGTCAAGATAGACTAAAAGATATTGGATCTGAAACATTGTATTTTATAATTAGTGCCTTAAATCAGCTTAATATGGATCCTCTAAGAAATAAAATTTTGTTAAAAGTTCTACCTTTAAAAGTTTAAAAATTATAATAAAATAACTTCAATTTATGTCAGTTAAAACAATTCTTATAGAACCAAATACAATATTAAGGCAAAAATCTTTGCCGATAATTACAGTAGGGCAAGATGAGCAGAAATTGATGGATGACATGCTTGAAACAATGTATTCAGCAAAAGGCATTGGCCTTGCAGCAATCCAAATTGGAGTACCAAAAAGAATAATTGTCATGGATATTAGTAGGGATAAAGAAAATAAAAATCCCATGTATTTTGTAAATCCAGTTATAAAAAATAGAGATTTAGAAAAATCAATTTATGAAGAGGGTTGTTTATCTGTCCCAAATCAATTTGCAGAAATTGAAAGACCATGTAAATGTGAAGTTGAATATTTAGATTATAATGGCAATAAAAAAATACTCAAAGCTGAAGGTTTGTTAGCCACCTGCATACAACATGAAATGGATCATTTGGAAGGAATTTTATTTATTGATTATTTATCGAAGTTAAAAAGATCTATGATTGTAAAAAAACTTTCTAAGCAAAAAAATAAACCCGATAGAATTATTGCCTGATCAATGCTGAAAAAAATTGTCTTTATGGGCACACCGATTTTTGCTGTGCCAATTTTGAAATCATTATATCAGAATGGCTACCCAATTAGTGTTGTATATACTCAGCCACCCCAAAAATCACAAAGAGGTCAAAAAATTAATAAATCATTGATTCAATCTTTATCTGAGACATTAAATATTGAATTTAGAACTCCCATGTCTTTAAAAAATAATAAAGAAGAGTATGAATATTTAAAAAAATTAGATGCTGATCTTGGTATTGTAGTTGCTTATGGACAAATTATTCCTAATGAAATACTAGATTTGACAAAAAAAGGATTTATTAATATTCATGCTTCACTTCTTCCTAAATGGAGAGGAGCAGCACCTATTCAAAGATCAATAATTAATTTAGATAAACAGACAGGCATAACTATTATGAAAATTAATAATAAGTTGGATTCAGGTCCAATATGTAATTCTTATAAAATAGATATTTCTAATAATGAAAATGCCGAGAATATTTCCAAAAAATTATCATTATTAGCTGCTGAGAAAATTTTGGAAAATATTGATGATATTTTAAATGATAAAATTGAATTTAAAGAACAAAATCATACTAATGCCACATACGCAAACAAAATTAAAAAATCGGAAGGAAAAATAAATTGGAACAATAAAGCTGAAAACATTATCGGAAAAATTAATGGACTATATCCTAACCCGGGAGCTTGGTTTATCTATAAAGGCGAAAGATACAAAATATTAAAAGCTGAAATAAGTGAAAGAACAGGCGAAGCAGGGATCGTGTTAGATGAATATTCTGAAGTTGCTTGTAAAAATAAATCAATTAAAATTTTAGAAATTCAAAGACAAGGAAAACGTCCACAAAAAATTAATGAATTTATGCTTGGCTCTCAAATAAAAGTGGGATCAAACTTGAATAATGCATAAGTATCATATTTTAATTGAATATTTAGGAACTAATTTTATTGGTTGGCAAATTCAAAAAAAAGGTCAGTCTGTCCAAAATTTAATTCAGAAAAAAATATTTAAAGTTTTAAAAGAAAAAATTAATTTAGTTGGTTCTGGAAGAACAGATTCCGGTGTTCATGCTATTGAACAATCTGCACATTTTGTATGTAAAAAAAAAATTGAAAATTTAGATAAATTTTTAAAATCAATAAATTATTTTTTAAATTCAAAATTTGTCTCAATAACTAGTGTGAAAAAAAGAAGTTCAAATTTTCATGCAAGATTTTCAGCAAAACAAAGAATTTATAAATATATTATTTTTAATAGAGTTAGTGTGCCTTCCATTTATAAATATAGAGGTTGGCATATTAGGAAAAAATTAGATTTAAAATTAATGAAAAAAGGCTCAGAAAAACTTTTAGGAACTAATGATTATTCCACTTTTAGATCTTCAAGTTGCAATGCAAAAAACCCAGTAAAAACAATTAAATCCATTAGTATAATGAAAATTAAAGATAGAATTGAAATTAAATTCAAATCTCAATCCTTCTTGCAAAATCAAGTTAGATCTATGGTTGGTTGCCTAAAATATCTGGCTGAAAATAAATGGAGTTTAAAAAAATTTGAAAAAATTTTTAAATCTAAAAAAAGAATATTGTGCGCACCACCTGCTCCTGCTCATGGATTATTTTTAGAAAAAGTTATCTACTAGCTCTTTGAGTTTTTTTAAATTTTTTATTTATTCTCCACCTTGAACCTTCTCGCAAGATATAACCAACACAATTTATTGCACCACATTTACAAGGGAATTGTTTGTAATCTGAATCATAGCCAAATCCATAATCACAAGTTAACTCATCTTCCTTTTTTATGTCCTTGATTGCAACTACCCAAAGTTTTAAACCATGGCCTTCATAATCGCAGTTATTTAAACAGGAGTGATTGATTAAACGAGCGGTGTTAAAAGATACATCTCCGTCAAGATCATATTTTTTATTTAGATTAAATAAATAAATTGGTTTTAAATTATCAAACTTTTTAGATTTATCAGATTGTTTTTTAGTAATAATTTTTCCAACGTAATCAATAATTCGAGTTCCTTTTTTAATGTCTTTAGCAGCATAAAGACCTCGTCCATTTCTATCAATATTAGATTTTTTAATTTTATAAAGCTTCATTTGAATTTGTTTAGTCAGTAATTTTAAATTTTCAATTAAATTCTAATAGTGCGCTAACATGCGCTTCAGTACTTTCTTTAAGTGCGTTAAGATCATATCCACCTTCTAAAATTGATACAATTTTTCCATCACAGCATTCTTTAGCAATATTTAGAGTTCTTTTTGTAATAGTATGATAATCTTTTGATTTTAGTTGAAGTTGAGCAAGTGGATCGTCTTTATGTGCGTCAAAACCTGCAGAAATTAATATAAAATCAGGTCTAAAGTTTTTTAATTTTTTTAAAACAAACTCATATGCATTAAGATATTCTTCCGAATTTGTTCCAGCAGCTAAGGGAATATTTAATATATTATTAAATTTACCTTTTTCTTTTTCAGTTCCAGATCCAGGGTAAAATGGATACTGGTGAGTTGATATATAAAGTACATTTTCATTATTAAAAAAAATATCTTGTGTTCCATTTCCATGATGCACGTCAAAGTCAATAATAGCTATTTTATTTAATTTATATTTTTCTAATAAGTAGTTAGCACCTACAGCTACATTATTATAAATACAGAAACCCATAGCTTTATTTTTTTCTGCATGATGACCTGGTGGTCTTACTGCACAAAAAGCATTATGAAATTCTTTATTTTGAACTCCATCTATTGCTGTAATAATTGATCCAACAGCATCTGCAGTAGCTTCTTTGCTGCCAGGTGAAATAATTGTATCTCCATCTAAAAAAGATAATCCTTTTTCTGGAAAGGATTTTTCAACAAAATTTATGTAATCTTTATTATGTGTATTTTCCAAAAGTTCTCTTTTAAACTTTGATGGTTTTTTCCAAATTAGATTTTTATTATTCAATTTATTAAAATTATTGATGATTACAGTAACTCTATCAATTTTTTCTGGATGTCCAGCACCGGTATTATGATTTTGATAGGAATTAGAAGTGATTAGGCCAGTTTTCACTTAAAATAATTTTCTAAAATTGTTTTATAAATATTAGTTAATCTTTTAAGATCTGAAACAGAAACAGCTTCATCAACTTTATGCATTGTTTTTCCAACAAGACCAAATTCTACACATGGAGATATTTTTCTAATAAATCTTGCATCCGATGTACCACCTGATGTTGATAATTTTGGTTTAATTTTAGTTATTTTTTTAATGATATTTTGAATCATTTTAGTTGTATTGTTTGGAATTGTTATAAAAGCTTCTCCTGATACCATATAAGAAATTTTGAAAGAGCACTTACTCTTTTTACAAGTTTTTCGAAATATATTATTTAGTTTCTTCTTCAAAGAATTTGATGAATGTTTATCATTAAATCTTATATTGAAAGTAGCTGATGCTTCTGCTGGAATAACGTTATCAGCTGTATTGTCAATATTCATTTTAACTATTTCTAGATTTGATGGTTGAAAGTTTTTTGTTCCTTTATCAAGTTTTACATTTTCAATTTTATTTAATATTTTTACCATAATTGGAGCTGGATTATTTGCATCATGCGGATAAGCAACATGACCTTGAATTCCATGAACTGTTAGATATCCAGTTATACTTCCTCTTCTACCAATCTTCATCATTTCTCCTAACCTATTTTGATTGGTAGGCTCTCCCACTAAACAAAAATCAATTTTTTCTTTCTTTTTTTTTAAATATTCAACAACTTTTTTAGTTCCATTAATGGCTATACCTTCTTCATCACCCGTAATTAATAAACTTATCGAGCCTTTAAATTTATTGATTTTAAATTTGCTAACTGCGGCAACAAAACAAGCAATTGAAGCTTTCATGTCATTAGCACCTCTTCCAATCAAATAATTTCCTTTAACTGCTGGTTTGAATGGATTTACAGTCCAATCTTTTAAATTGCCTGGAGGCACAACATCAGTATGACCTGCATAACAAAAATTAGGTCTAGATTTTCCCAATCTTGCATATAAATTTTTAACAGGTTTTGAATTTTTTGATTTAAATTCTAAAATCTTACATTTAAATCCTATAGATTTTAATTTTCTTGCAAGGAAATTTAGTGTTCCAGCATCTAAAGGTGTAATGCTTTGAAATCTCATTAGCTCTTTAGCTAATTGTAATTCGTTGTAAGTCTTCATCATTAATCTCTTAGAAGATCATTTATTGAAGTTTTTGATCTTGTTTTTTCATCAACTTTTTTAATTATAACTGCACAATTTAATGATGGACCTAAAGGATTTTTTTTATCTGGTAGTGAACCTGGTACAACAACGGAATACGGTGGAACTTTTCCATATGTAATTTCTCCAGTCTTTCTATCAACAATTTTAGTAGACTGACCAATATATAATCCCATACTAAGCACTGATCCTTCTCCTACAATTATTCCTTCAACGACTTCCGACATCGCACCAAGAAAAACATTGTTCTCAATTATTGTTGGTAAAGCCTGAGCTGGTTCCAGCACTCCTCCAATACCTGTACCTGCACTTATATGACAATTTTTTCCTATTTGTGCACAACTTCCAGCTCGAGAATTTGTATCCATCATTGTACCTTCATCGATATATGCACCTATATTTACAAAGCATGGCATTAGAACAACATTCTTAGCAATATAAGAACCTTTTCTTACTGGTGAGTTTGGAACCATTCTAAAACCTGCTGCTTCGAAATCATTTTTTTTCCAATTGGCAGTTTTACCTTTGATTAAATGAGACTTATCAAACCATGAACTATAGGGTCCTGTCAAAGCTTCCATTTCATAAATCCTAAAGCTTAACATTACAGCTTTTTTTATGTACTGATGTGTTATCCATTCACCATTAATTTTTTCAGCAACTCTTTTTTTCCCTTGGTCTAAGTCTTCAATAATTTGATTAATTGACTCAATTATTGATTTATCAGAATTTTTATTTATCTGATCCTTAATTTCCCAAGCATCATTAATAATTTTTTCAATATTACTCATAAGTATTATGCTGCATTTAATATATTAATTTCTTTAAGAAAACTAGAAAGATTTTTAATTTTTAAATCAATAAAATCTTTATCTGAATCTTTTTTACCCCAGTACTCATTATTAATTAACCATACAGTCTTCATACCAAGTTTTTTTGTGGGCTCTAAATTTTTTGCAATATCTTCAATAAAAACTGTTTCCTCAGGAGTGATTTCAAATTTTTTTATTAGAACTTTAAATGGTTCTATTTGTGGCTTAGGCATAAATTGTCCATCAACAATATCAAATATTCCATCAAATAGGTCATGAATACCTAAATGTTTTGTTATGTTATTGACATGATCACGTGAACCATTTGTATATACAATTTTTTTAGCATCAAGCTTTAGAAGTTCTTCTCTTAAAACTGTATCTTTTTTAAGAAAATCTAAATTTATATCGTGTACATATTCAAGAAATTCATGTGGATCAATTTTGTGATGTATCATTAGTCCATTGAGGCTAGTGTTATATTTATGAAAGTAATTTTGTTGAAGGTCTTTTGCTTTTTTCAAATCTACATTCAATTTTCTAGAAATATATTCACTCATTCTTTTGCTAACTTGACCAAATACAGCATCTAAATCTTTATAGAGCACCCCGTCACAATCAAAGATAATGTTTTTTATATTTTTAAATTCCTTCATTTTCTAATTAAGGTTCCAGCACCTTTGTCAGAAAATAATTCAAAAAGAATAGAATGAGGTTTTCTTCCGTCAATTATTACAACGCCTCTAACTCCATTATTAACTGCATCTATGCAAGTGTTAATTTTAGGAATCATACCACCTTTAACAATTTCATCTTCAATCATCTTATTAGCTATTTCAGGCGTTATTTCGGAAACTAAATTGTTATTAGTGTCAATTACACCTTCTATATCTGTCATAAGTAATAATCTTCTGGATTTCAGTTCTTTTGCTATTGCTCCAGCTGCAGTATCAGCATTTACATTAAAAGTTTGGTTATCTTCATTTATTCCTAAAGGAGCAACAACAGGTATTTCATTTGCTTTAATAATTTCTTTTAAAACATTGGTTTTAATTTTATTTGGTATTCCAACAAAACCTAAATTTTTATTTTCTGGTTTAACGGATATTATATTGCGTTCTTTAGAGGTAATTCTTTTTGCTTCACAGGATTGATATTTAAGCGCATTTACTATTTCTTTATTAAATTCTATTAGAACATTTTCGACTATGCTAATAGTTTTAACATCTGTAACTCTTAATCCTTTAATGAAATTACTTTTAATGTTTAATTCAGTTAGTTTGTTATTAATTCTTTTTCCACCCCCATGAACAATTATAGGAGATAGACCAAGTTTTTTTAGAACTGCAACATCTTGAATAAAAATATTAAATAAATTTGGATTAATTAATACACTTCCACCACATTTAATAACTATAAACTCATCATTATATTTATCTAAGTATTTTTTAACTTCTTTTAAGGATGGACCACCTATAGGTAAAATTTTTTGTAATTCTTGTTCTTTTAATAATGACATTAAGCTGTTTTAACAGTCATTTTTCTTTGTATGTAATACTGCTGAATTAGTGTCAACAGGTTATTGAAAGTCCAATAAATGACTAGACCTGATGGAAACGGTGCAAGTATTACTGTAAGAAAAATAGGAAAGAATGCAAAAATTTTCTGTTGTACAGGATCTGGTGGTTTTGGATTTAGTTTTTGCTGTACCCACATACTGAGCCCCATTGCGATTGGCCACACTCCTATAATTAAAAATGATGGTGGATCCCATGGAATTAAACCAAAAAGATTAAATATAGAAGTTGGGTCACGATCGCTTAAATCATGAATCCAACCATAAAAAGGCATATGCCGCATTTCAATAGTTACAAACAATACTTTGTATAAAGCAAAGAAGACTGGAATTTGTACTAAAATTGGCAAACATCCACTCATAGGATTTACTTTTTCTTTTTTTATACAAGGCCATCATTGCTTGTTGTAGTTTCATTTTATCATTTTTGTGAAGTTCTTTTAATCTTGTCATTTCAGGTTGAAGAAGTTTCATCTTTCCCATCGACCTAAAGGAGTAATTAGCAAGAGGGAAGAATGCTAACCTAATACAAACAGTTACTGCTATAATTGCTAAGCCATAATTACCAAAAAATTTAAAGAAATAATCAATTGCAAAGAATAATGGCTTCGTTAAGAAGTACATTACACCCCAATCAATTGCTAAATCGAATTTATTAATGTTTAGGTTTTCGGCATAACCATCAATTGTTTTAACTCTTTTAGCCGCAACAATAATTTGAATTTTTTCTTCTATAGTATCATTAGGTCCAGCTTCGGTGCCTTCAGAAGATATATAATTAGCCCTAAATTTATTTTTATAATCAAAAGTTGTTTTAAATTCTTTGCTTCTAGGTGGAATAATTGAGGTAAGCCAGAATTTATCAGAAAAGCCAAAAAATCCTTCCTGGGCAGTTTGTGTAAATTTCTTTTCTTGAATATCATCGTAATCTTCTTCAATTAATTGATCATCAAGTACAGATAAAAATCCTTCATGAAGGATATAAAAACCAGATATTTTGGGAAGTTTATTTCTAATTATCTGTCCATAAGAATAAAAATTATAAGTTTTATCTGATGAATTAATTATTTTTTCTTTAACTGTAAATAAAAATTGATCATCTAAACTTATATGTTTTTCAAATTCAATACCTTGAGAGTTACTCCAGACTAATTTAATAGGATTATTATTAGTTAATTTTTTATTTCCAGAAATTTTCCATATTGTAGACGAGTCCGGCATATCTATGTTTTTGTTTGTAGTTACAAAACCACTTTCTATTAAATAACCATCTTCAACTTTTCTTGGGCTTAACAAAGTAACTTTTTCATTACCATTAAGTTCAACATTATATTTTTTAAAAGTTAAATCATCTATTGTTGCACCTTTAAGAGAAACAGAACCTATAATATTATTGTTTTCAAATTGAATTCTATCATTTTCTGATAAAGCATCTTTTCTAGTTAGTTTTGTGAAATTTTCATTTTTATCTAAGCTAGGAGTATCAGAATTTTCAACAGTTTTTGTTTTTTCAATTGGATCTTTTTTAATTCTACTAGGATCTGGTTCTGGAGCAAAAAATAATGCATAAAAAATTATAACAGCTGCACTTAATGATATAGCAGCAATAACGTTTTTGGTGTCCATGGTTATTTTTTTGTCTTAAGTTTTTTTACTGGGTCAAAACCTTCACCGCCTAATGGGTGACAAGATAAAAT
>CACJXT010000012.1 GCA_902597425.1 uncultured Pelagibacteraceae bacterium
TTAGAGAAATAAAGGGTTTATTACCCAAATTAATAAAAGTTTATTCAACTAAAGATTTTAAAATTAAAAGTCCTATTGAAACAGGAAAGTCATTTTTAAAAAATTCATTAATAAAAGCTAAATTTTTTTCAAGAAAATCAAAAATGATTTGTTTAGCTGATGATTCTGGATTGGAAGTGGACATTTTAGATGGAGAACCTGGAATTTATTCATCTAGATGGGGAGGTAAAAATAATAATTTTAATAAAGCAATTAGTAGAGTTTTTAGAAAAATAAACGAAAAAGATAAAAATTGGAAAAAAAAAAAAATTACGGCACGTTTTATTTGTGCTTTAACAATTTATTGGCCTAGTGGAAAAACAGTTAATTCTATTGGAAAAGTAGAGGGTCATATTTCGGCTAAAAAAAAAGGAAATAATGGTTTTGGCTATGATCCAATTTTTATACCATTAAAAAAAAAACTTACTTTTGGTCAAATGAAATCTAAAGATAAATATAAAATGGATCATCGTTTTGTTGCTTTTCAAAATATTAAAAAATTTTTTTAAAGCTACCATCTTCAACTTTATAAAAATTAAGTATGTGATTAATTTTATTATTTTTTATATCAAAGATACCTATTTTACCTTTAAACATATTTTTTTTTAAAAACATTTTTTTGTTAATAACAAAATTATTTTTAACTATTAGGTAATAAACTAATCCAATTAAATCATAACTTAAAAATGATAATTGGTTAGGATACTCATTAAATGTTTCATAATAAGTTTTAATAAAATAGTCATAGTTTTCCTTATTAATAGATGGAAAATATATAGGCTGTGAACTTGTTTCTTTTAATAATGATTCATCAAACCATTGATTTAAAGTTATAAAATGCACGTCTTTGGGTGAGACGTCAGTATATAAAAGAGAAGTTGTAATGCTTTTTAAACTTTCATCAAAATCAGATATTATGATAGCTTCAAAATCTACTTTTCCAAGAGTATCAAGTTTTTTCAGATCTTCAATTTCACTTTTTTTATTAGGTTCGTTGGATTTTTCTAACTTCTTAATTTCATTTTCCAAATTTTGTTTTCTTTGAAAATATTTTGTTATTTTTTCGATTTGATTTGTAAGTTTAGTTGGATCTGATTCATAATAGTGAACTCTATCTACTTTAATTTTGGATTGTTGAATAGCTTTTTCAATTTCTTCTTTATAATTTTCTTTTGGTATTAAAATAATTGTTTTTTCAATTTCATTAATTTTTTGAAATTTAGAGATCGTATTAAATTGAGATTCAGAGTTTATACCAGTGCTTATAATATTTTTTGGATTATTAAGTATTTTATTTGTTAGTGACAAAAAAATTACATCTTTTATTTCATCTAAGTAAATTAGATTTTTATTAAAGACAGGACCAATAATTATCTTAACACCTATTTCATTAAGCTCTTTTGCTTTTCTTAGGGTAATTGCTGGATTTGATTTTGTATCTCTAGGAAGTATTTCTATGAGTGGATTATCAATTTTATTTATTGCTAATCTAACAGATTTAATAATGGATTTGCCTATTTCACTATGTTGACCTGTTATTGGGACAAGAAGACCAATCTTTATTTTTTCTTCAGCTGATATTTTTTGAATATTTAAAACAGAAACCAAGAATAAAAAAATTATAATTTTGATAAATATTTTCATTTTAATGTTATTATTATAATAGTTATATTTTAATGATTCCACAAAGAGACACAAAAATTAATAAATTAAGGTATGGTTTATATGTTGTATCTACACCTATTGGTAATTTAGGAGATATAACTTTAAGAGCTATAGATATTCTAAAACAATCAGAATATATTCTATGTGAAGACACTAGAGTTTCAAAAAATTTATTAAAAAAATACAACATTAAGTCACAATTAATTTCTAATCATAAATTTAATGAGAGTAAAAATATAAGCAAAATTATTAAGATTTTAGATTCTAAAAAGATAGTATCAATAATTTCTGATGCGGGAACTCCAAGTATTTCTGATCCTGGTGCGATTATTATTAATGAATGTATAAAACATAACATTGATGTTTACCCTATTCCCGGCCCGTCAGCTGTGTCAGCTGCAGTTTCAATTAGTGGTTTTTCTGAAAAATATTATTTTTATGGCTTTTTTCCCCAAAAAAATAAAAATCTTAGAGAAGATTTTAATATTTTGTCAAATTTAGATTGTTCAATAGTTTTTTTTATTTCTTCTAAAAAAATTAATAAAGCTATAGAGACTATTAAAAATTTTTTTTCTGGTAGAAAAATATTAATTTGTAGAGAAATATCTAAATTTTATGAAGAATATTTAAGAACAAATATTGATGATTTAAAAAAGTATGAAAAAATACCAAAAGGAGAGCTAACAATTGTTATATCTGAGAAAAATAGAAAAAAAAAATTATCGTACAATCTTGACGAATCAGATAAACAAAATATTAAAAAAATGATCAAAAGTTTAAGTATAAAAGATATTACAAATTTAATTTCTAAAAATACAAATGTTTCTAAAAAAGAAATTTACAATTTCTGCTTAAAGCTAAAAAATGAAAAGTAAGTTAATATTTTTTCTTCTGTTATTTTTAATTGTTAGTGGTTGTATTGGTTCAGCCTCCAAAGGAGTTTTTGGCACAGGAGTAACCATAGCACTTGATCCAAGATCTTTAGGAACACAAATTGATGATTCTATAATGCAAAAAAGCTTGGTAACAAAATTAACTTTAAAAGAAAAAAGTTACTTTTTAAAGATTAAAACTAAAGTTTTAGATGGTCGTATATTTTTGACAGGAAATGTAGATGATCCAGAAGAAAAATTACAAATAACAAAGTTAGCATGGGAGACCGAAGGAGTTAGATCTGTTAAGAATGATATTAAAATAAAGGAAAAATTTAATTTTAAACGTTCAGCAAAAGATGTATTGATTACTTCGCAATTAAAAACTGCAATGATTTTTAACAAAAATATCAAAGCCTCTAATTATAATGTTGATACTTATAAAAAGAAAATTTACATATATGGCATTGCATTAACTTCTGATGAAAAAAAAGAAGTTATCGATGAAGCAAAAGAAATACTAGATGTTGAAAGTGTAATTGCAAGTATATTATTAGTCGAAGATTTAAGAATTCAAAAAAATTAATTTTTTTTATTGTAATCAATTACTCCAGAAGAATAAGCTGCTACAGAAGCCAAGTTTAATATATCTGAAGTAGAAGATCTCAAAGGTGCTATTTCAATTGCTTGACCTAATCCAATTAATAATGGACCAATAACTTTAGAATCTCCCAAGGATTTCATCATTTTGTATGATATTGCTGCACTATGTTGACCAGGCATAATTAATATATTTGCATTTCCTACAATTCCTGAAAAAGGATATAGTTCTTTGTATTCTTCGTTTAAAGCTACATCAGGCTGCATGTCACCATCAAATTGAAAATCGACTTTTTTGTCTTTTAATATTTCTACAGCATCTCTTATATGCTTTGTTCTACTTGTTATTGGTTGTCCAAAGGTAGAATGAGAAACAAAAGCAACTTTTGGATCAAAACCAAATAGTCTTACAACTCTTGCAGATGAAATTGCTATTTCAGCAAGTTGTTCGGAATTTGGATGTTCATGAACACTTGTATCTCCTATAAATACAGTTTTACCTTTATTAACAACCATATTTAAACCAAACATTATTTCACCTGGTCTAGCATCGATTACTTTATTTATTTTTTCTAGTGAAGTAGCATATTTTCTAGTATTTCCAGTTACAGCACCGTCAGCATCACCACACGAAACCATGCAAGATGCCCAAATTACTCTATCGTTCCTTATCATTCGATCACAATCTCGTTCTAACAAACCTTCTTTTCTTTGTAATTTTTTAAATAAATAATTTGCATATTTCTCTCTCTTTTTTTTATCATTTGAATTAATTATTTCGATATCGAAATTTTCACTATATCCAATATTTTTTAGTTGCTCTTTTATCCTTTCTTTTTTGCCTACTAATAATGGAGTACCTAAGTGACTATTTTTAAAAGCAATTGCAGCTTTTAAAGTATTTTCATCTTCTCCATCTGCAAAAACAATTCTTTTTTGAGTTTTTTTTATTTGAGAATTAATTCCCTGCATTATTGTAACAGAAGGATCAAGTCTTTGCTTAAGTTGATCTTTATAGATTTCAAAATTTTTTATTTCTTTTCTCGCTACACCACTTTTAATTGCTGCTCTTGCCACAGCTACTGGTATTTCACTAATTAATCTTGGATCAAAAGTTGACGGAATAATGTATTCTTTTCCATATTTTGGTCTTTCCCCACCCATTGCAGCAACAACTTCATCAGGAACATCTTCTCTTGCAAGAGTTGCGATTGCATGTGCAGCAGCAACTTTCATTTCTTCATTTATTGTTTTTGCCCTAACATCTAGAGCACCTCTAAAAATATATGGAAAACCAATTAAATTATTTACTTGATTGGGATAGTCTGACCTTCCAGTTGCCACAATCGCATCTTTACGAACTTCTTCAACCTCTTCAGGGGTAATTTCTGGGTCAGGATTTGCACATGCAAAAATAATTGGATTTTTTGCCATTTTTTTTACCATCTTTTTTGATAAAATACTTTTAGAAGATAATCCTAAAAAAACATCAGCACCCTTAATAGCTTCCTCTAGAGTTCTTTTTTTTGTTTCTATTGCATGAGCTGATTTCCATTGATTTAAATTATCTCTACCTCTATATATGACACCTTTACTATCAAGCATTATTATATTTTTTTGAGGAACACCGGTGTTTTTTAGTAAATTAGTACAAGCAATAGCTGAAGCACCAGCTCCATTTACAACTACTTTAATTTTTTTTATTGATTTTTTTGATATATCAAGTGCATTAATAAGTGCTGCATTAGTTATTATTGCTGTTCCATGTTGATCATCATGAAACACTGGAATATCTAATATTTTTTTTAATTTTTCTTCAATTACAAAACAGTCAGGCGCCGCTATATCTTCTAAATTTATTCCACCAAAACTTCCTGCAATATTTTTAATACTTTTAACAATTTCATTTGGATCTGATGAGTCAATTTCAATATCAATAGAGTTGATATCAGCAAATCTTTTAAATAACACTGCTTTTCCTTCCATCACTGGCTTTGATGCTAAAGCACCCAAATTACCCATTCCTAAAACAGCAGAACCGTTACTTATTACAGCCACCAAATTTCCTTTACTTGTATAATCATAAGCTGCTTCTGGGTTTTTCGATATTGCTCTTACAGGAGCTGCTACGCCAGGAGAATAAGCTAAAGCTAAATCTCTTTTTGTTGTCATAGGTTTTGATGAAATGATCTCAATCTTGCCAGATTTATTACTATTATGAAAATCTAAAGCTTCTTTATCTGTGTAATGGTCAATTTTTTTTTTCTTCATTTAAGGTAATTAGCTATACAATTGGAGCAATTTTAAGACTAATATGATTTATGAACCTTATTAAGTCAACAGGCACATTTAGTTTTTTTACAACAATTAGCAGAATATTAGGCTATATAAGAGATATTTTAATTGCTACATTTCTTGGAGCTGGTCCATTAGCCGATGCTTTTTTTGTAGCTTTTAGAATCCCAAATACATTTAGAAGATTGTTCTCCGAGGGAACTTTTAATGCAGCTTTTGTTCCAAGTTATGCATCGGAGATAGCAAATGGAAAAGAACAATCTGAAAAATTTGCAACAAACGTATTTAGCTTATTAATTTTAAGTTTATTTTTTTTAGTTTTAATTATTGAAATATTTATGCCTTTATTTGTATTTCTTATTGCACCTGGGTTTAGCGGTAGTGAAGACAAAATGAATTTAGCAATTAATTTGACAAGAATAACTTTTCCATTTTTATTATTTGTTAGTTTATCATCTTTTTTTACAGCAATATTAAATTCTCACAATAGATTTGCGATTGCTGCAGCAGTACCAATAATTTTAAATATTTTTTTAATATCAGTTTTACTTTATGGAAATATTTTAGGAGATAAATTAGTTTATTATTTATCTTATTCTGTAACTATTGCAGGTATAGTTCAATTTTTGTTTTTATATAAATATGTAAGAAAATTTTATTCACCTAAATTTTTATTAAAAGTTTCAATTGATGAAAAAGTAAAAAAATTTTTTAAAAAATTGCTACCTAGTATTTTTTCATCAGGAGTAACTCAAATTAATATTCTAATTGGAACTATTATTGCTTCATTTCAAGCGAGTGCAGTTTCTTATCTTTATTATGCGGACAGAATTTATCAAATAAATTTAGCTATAGCTGGAATCGCAATTGGGACAGTAATTTTACCACAACTTTCAAAGTATATTCAAAATAATGAAAATGAGAAAATAATTACAATACAAAACAAAGCGCTAGAGCTGAGCTTATTTTTAAGCATTCCCGCTACAATAGCTTTATTAATAGCTTCTGAGGAAATTATATCAGCTTTATTTGGCTATGGCTCTTTTGATGAATTAGGAGTTAAAAATTCTGCAAAAGCTTTATTTTATTTTGCATTAGGACTACCAGCTTTTTCATTAATAAAAATATTTTCAAGTTTTTTCTTTGCAAGACATAATACTAAATTACCATTTTATATTTCATTAGTTTCAGTTTTATTAAATATTATTATTAGTGTTATTTTTTTTAAAAAAATAGGGTTTATAATTATTCCTATTGCAACGTCAATATCATCTTGGTTTAATTCTATTTTACTATTTATTTTTTTAAAAAATGATAATTTATTTAAATTTAATTTAATTTTTTTTTCTAAATTTATTAGAATAATTATTTCTTCAATTATTATGGGTTTTTTATTTAATTATTTGATTATTTATTTTGCAGCGAATCTAGAATATGAACAAAGTTATAAATCAGCTTATTTGGTTGGGCTGGTATTTATTGGATTAATTTCTTATTTGTTGATTGCGATTTTGATCAAGGCTTTTAAAATCAGTGATATTAATTTAAAGTATTAACTTTATGCTTAAAAAAATTTTTTCAGGTGTTCAACCTTCAGGCAATCTTCATTTAGGTAATTATTTAGGAGCAATAAAGAATTTCGTTGATCTTCAAAATCAAAAAGAAACTGAGTGTGTTTATTGTATTGTGGATCTTCATGCGATTACAGTAAAACAAGAGCCAAAAGAATTAAAAAAAAATATAAGAGAAACTTTAGCAACTTTTATTGCTAGCGGTTTAGATTATAAAAAAAGTATAATTTTTAATCAATCATCAGTTTCTGCTCATGCTGAAGGAGCTTGGATGTTGAGCTGTGTTGCAAGAATGGGTTGGGTAAATAGAATGACACAATTTAAAGAAAAAGCTGGGAAGGATAAAGAAAAAGCTAGTGTTGGACTGTATGCTTATCCAGTTCTAATGGCAGCAGACATACTACTTTATGATGCAACGCATGTACCTGTTGGTCATGATCAAAAACAACATCTTGAACTATGTCGAGATATTGCTCAAAGATTTAATAGTGATTTTAATGCTCCAAATTTTTTAAAACCTCCAGAACCCTTAATTCAAAAAAATTTTTCAAGAATTATGAGTCTTAAAGATGGTACAAAAAAAATGAGCAAATCTGATCCATCAGATTTAAGTCGAATTAACTTAACAGATGATAGTGACTTAATAGTAAGTAAAATAAAAAAAGCAAAAACAGATCCTATGTCTATGCCAACTAATGAAGAAAATTTAGAAAAAAGACCAGAAGTAGAAAATTTATTAGGAATTTATTCAAGTTTATCAAATCAAACTTTAGAACAATCAAAAAAAGAATTTGGTGGAAAGAATTTTTCAGATTTTAAAGAAAAACTTTCCGATTTATTAGTTGAAAAAATTAGTCCCATTTCAAAAGAAATAAACAAATTATTAAACGATGAGGAACATTTAGACAGTATTTTGTTTGCTGGATCGCAAAAAGCTGATAAAATTGCATCAAAAAAAATTAAAGAAATTAAACAATTAATAGGTTTTTAAATAATTATTATATCAATATAGGTAATTTATGTTTGTTCAAACTCAGGAAACACCAAATCCAAATTCACTTAAATTTATTCCAGATAAAAAAGTGTCAAATAGTGGATCTTTTGAAATTACAAATAAAGATGAAACTAATAATGATTTAGTAAAAAATATCCTTTCAATTAATGGAGTAACAGGAATTTTTTTAGATGAAGATTTTTTATCAGTTAATAAAATGGAAAATACTAATTGGGAAGATGTGAAACATATTGTTATCTCATTAATTAATGAATATTATTCTGATGGAAAAGAAACTATTATTGACAAGAAATTAGACAGTGAAAAACAAGTTGATTTCAATGAAATAGAAAAACAAATAATAAAAATTTTAGAAACAAAAATAAAACCTGCAGTAGCACAAGATGGGGGAGATATAAAATTTAAAGAATTTAAAAATGGTGTGGTTACAGTACAACTACAAGGAAGCTGTTCAGGATGTCCAAGTTCAACTATGACTTTAAAACAAGGAGTTCAAAATCTTTTATGCCACTATATACCTGATGTAAAAGAAGTTGTAGCAATTTAGTACTTGATATTTATATCCATTTTTAAATAATCTTACTACAATGCAGAAATTAATAATTTTGAAAACAAATGGTTAATAAAAAAACAAAAATAACATTTAATCAAGTTAAAGAATTTTTATTAAAAAAAAATTTTGTTTTAAAAAAAAAAAGTAAAAAAAAATTATTAAATAATGATTTTAGAGCTTTATATTATACTTTTTTTAGTAGCTTAGCTTTAATTTTAATTTTTTTTCTTATTCCAATAATTGTTGAATTTAATAAAAATACGATTATTGCCTCAAAAGAAATTGAAAATAATTCTAAAACCAATTTTGAAAAAGTTTTAGTAAAAAAAAATTTAAAAAAATTTGAAAGTACAGATGAAGGTCTTGGTAGTGAATATTTTGAAGATATTGAATATTTTGAAGATGTTCCAGAAGACGATATACAAGATGACCCAGTTAGATTTAGTGCAAAAGAGATTGAAAAATTATTTAAAGAAACTGGTTATAATTTAATAAATGTGAGAAAAACAAAATTAGTTCAACCTTATCCAATTTCCCATCTTCCAAAAGAGATGAAGGTAATTCAAGGAACAAAGAAGAAAAAAAGTCTTTTTATACAAATTATTTTACCACTAATAATTAAAGAAAATGATAAAGTTAATAAAGATAGGAAGAAGCTTTTTACTATTTTAAATAAAAGTAATAATTCTGTTGCAGAAAAGAAGTGGTTAAATCAAAAATTTAAGCAATATGGTGTTCTAAATAAAGACCTATTAACTTTAAAAATAAGAATGGATGTTGTTCCAGCATCTTTGGCTATAGCACAAGCAGCTAAAGAGACAGGATGGGGAAAATCAAGATTTGCACTTGAGGGTAATGCATTATTTGGTCAGTGGACGTGGTCAGGTGAAGGAATAAAACCAGCTGGTGCTGATGACAATACAACTCACAAAGTTATGAAATTTAAAGTTTTAAAAACTTCGGTTAAAGCTTATCTTAGAAATTTAAATACTCATTCAAGTTATAAAAAGTTTAGAATGGTTAGGGCAGTATTAAGAGATAATAAAGAAAATCTTGATAGTTTGATTCTGGCTAATTATTTAGATAAATATGCTGAAACGGGAAAACAATATACTATAATTTTAAAAAAGATTATTAAGCAAAATAATCTAAAAGATTTCGATGATGTTCAACTAATGCCTTCTAGCATTCAACTAAAAAGTCTAATTTAGTTTTTTTCAACAACGAACTGAATACCAAACCACCTCCAGCCATTGTCATCATTTAATGAACAATTAACTCTACCTCTTCTAGACAAAAATTTATCTCTAAATTTTATCATTAATTTTTTATTTTCCAATTTTATTTCAGATTCATTCCACTTATCACCTTCATTAGAAAAACAATTTATTCTTTTTAAATTTTGTTGTTCACTAAAAAATTCAACAATCACTTCAGGAGGGTTGTCCATTCTCCTTATTAATTTATTTTCAGGTTCTATTTTTTTATATTGTAGTGGCAATAATTTGACTAGAAATTCAAATCTTTTTAAATCTCCATATTTTTCATTGATAGGAAATCTTGGCAATTCAAATTTGTCTTTATTAGAGTCAATTACACCTGAATGCTGGCCAAAAGCATATGTAAATTTATTACTTATATAATTTTTTTGTTCTAAACTATATTCACCAAATGGATAAGAAAAAAATAATGGATTATACCCTATTTTTTCTTCAAAAATTTTTATTGATTGATCTATATCTTTTTTAAATTTTTCAAAATTATAATCAATTAGGTAATCATGAGAATGAGAATGATTACCTATAAAAACAAAATTTTCTTTTTCAATCTCTTTTATCTGATCCCATGTCATATAACCGTATTTTCCAACTGGTTCTGTTGAAACAAATAATATAAACGGAATTTTGTTTTCTTTTAAATATGGCCAAGCATTTTCATAAAAAGAACTAAACGCATCATCAATACTAATTAAAATTTTTTTTTTCAATTTAGGCTTATCAAATTCTAAATCAAATTTTTTAGGATTATAGAATTCATAATTATTATTTTTAATTATATCTATTTGTTTTTTAAAAATTTCCATTTGAATGTTTGTTGATGGATATTTTTCCTCATTAAACCTATGATACATCAAAGAAAGTGTTCCTAAATCTTTTGAATAATATTTGTTATAACTTGTTTCTGCATTAGAATTTGTGGTAAAAAAAATAAAAATAAAAATGAAAAATTTAATTATAGATGCAGCAGCGGATAAAATTTTTTTTAAAGTCATAAGTGATAATGAATCATATACTAGTGATTATCCAAACAGTAGGGAAAATTTTGATAAATTTGTGACATTACTTTTTAACTTTTTAAAAAAAAATAAGATAAATATTAAGGAAATAAATAATATATTTGTTAATCAAGGACCAGGTAAATTTTCAGGAATCAGAACATCAATATCAACAGCAAAGGCCTTGAGCTTTACAAACAAATTAAATTTATATGGATTTAATTCTGAACTTGTTAAAAATCAAAATTATGACAAAATAATTGATTTATTTGATAAAGGACTTTTAATAAAGAATTTGATTAAACCACAATATTCGAGTTAAAATAACTTATGTCAGAATCAATAGAACAAAAATGTTTAGTAAAAGGGGTTAAGTTAACTGATCAGAGAAAAATTATAGCAAAGGTAATGTCTCAATCTAATGATCATCCTGATGTAGATGAACTTTATAATAGAGTTTCAAAAATAGATTCAAAGATTAGCATTGCAACAGTTTATAGAACTGTAAAACTTTTTGAGGAATCTGGAATATTAGCTAAACACGAATTTAAAGGTGGTAAGGCTCGTTATGAAGAACTTAGCGAAAGTCATCACGATCACTTAATTGATATAAAATCTGGAGAAATTATTGAATTTGTTGATGAGGAAATTGAAAAGTTACAAAAAAAAGTAGCAGATAAATATGGATACGAATTGGTAGATCACAAATTAGAACTCTATGGAGTTAAAAAAAAATCTTAATTAATGGAAAAAAAAATCTTTATTAAGACATTTGGTTGTCAAATGAATGAGTACGATTCTAATCGTATTTATGATTCAGTAAAAAAAATTGGTTTTAAAAAAACAAATGATCAAAAAAATGCTGATTGTTTTATTTTAAATACTTGTCATATAAGAGACAAAGCAAAAGAAAAAGTTTATCACGAGATAGGAAGAATAAAAAAAATTTACAAAGAAAAAGCTAAACCAATTATGATTGTAGCAGGGTGTGTAGCTCAAGCAGAAAATCAAGAAATGCTTAAAAGAGAACCATTTATTGATGTTGTAATTGGACCTCAATCTTACCACAAAATTAATGACCTATTAAAAAAATTTGTATCTAATAATCAAAAAGAAGAGACTGAATTTGATACAATATCAAAATTTGAGTATTTTGATAAAATAAAAAATGAAAGTAATAAGATTTCTGCTTTTTTAACAATACAAGAAGGATGTGATAAATTTTGCCATTTTTGTGTAGTTCCCTACACTCGAGGACCTGAATATTCTAGACCTTTTAGCAAGATATTATCTGAAGCAGAAATTTTAATTAAAAATGGTGCTAGAGAAATTACATTTCTTGGACAAAATGTTAATGCTTATTCATATTTTGAAAATTCTAAAGAATATAGAATATCAAATCTAATTAATGAACTTGAAAAATATTCAGAGCTAAAAAGAATAAGGTATACAACTTCTCATCCTAGAGACATGACTGACGATTTAATCGATTGTTATGCAAATAATAAAAAATTGATGCCTTTTGTTCATTTACCAATTCAAAGTGGCTCAAACAAAATATTAAAACTTATGAATAGAAAACATACAGTTGAAGAATATATAAATACTTATGAAAAAATTAAAAAAATAAATTCAGAAATTGAATTTTCAAGTGACTTTATTATTTCTTATCCTGGAGAAACAAATGATGATTTTAATGAAACATTAGAGTTGGTTAAAAAAATTAAATTTATAAACTCTTATTCATTTATTTTCAGTCCTCGTCCAGGAACTAAGGCAGCAGATTTAAAATTAATAGATTATGAGATATCCAAGGAAAGACTTAACAAAATTCAAAAATATTTATTTGATCATCAAATAAGTATGAATAGATCTTTTGAAAAAAAATCAATAGAAGTTTTAGTAGAAAATAAAATTCAAGGTCAATCAAAATTATTTGGAAGAAATAAATATTTAAATTCTGTAATTTTTGATGGTGCTGAAAATAATATTGGAAAAATGCTAAATGTTAAAGTAGAAAGTAGTAATCAAAATAGTTTGTTTGGAAAAATTGAAAACAATAAAAGTATGAGAGCAGCATAATTTGAGTAATACCATACATAAAAAAATAGGCTCAAAATTAAAATTTGTTTATTCTGACAATGATACTTTAAGTGTAATTTTTCAAGATAATCACCTTTTACTAGGTGTTGTGGGCGAATTTAATAGCAATTTAAAGGAATTAGAAAAAATTACCAAAACAAACATATATTCGAGAGGTAATTCGATTTTATTAAAAAACCATCCAAAAAAAAATGAATTGGTTAAAAATGCAATTACGTTTTTGACAGAACAATTTATTATTAATGGAACAATTGAAAAAAAGGATATAATTTCATCTGTAAACGAATTTATGATTGATGAAAAAATAAGCAGATCTAAAAAAAATATAGAATATATAATTAAAACTCCAAAAAAATCTGTAATTCCAAGATCTGAAAGGCAAAAAAATTATGTTAGAGCTTTAAAAGAAAATGATGTCACAATTTCTACGGGGCCAGCAGGCACAGGGAAAACTTTTTTAGCAGTAGCAGTAGCATTAACAATGTTATTAGAAAAAAAAATTGAACGAATAATTTTATCAAGACCGGCAGTTGAAGCTGGTGAAAGATTGGGATTTTTACCAGGAGACATGAGAGAGAAAGTAGATCCATATCTTAGACCATTATATGACTCATTATATGACCTTTTAGATTATGAAAAAATTCAAAAACGAATTGAAATAGGAGATATTGAAATTGCACCTCTTGCTTTTATGAGAGGAAGAACATTAAAAAATTCATTTGCTATTTTAGATGAAGCACAAAATGCAACAGATGTACAAATAAAAATGTTTTTAACTAGAATTGGAGAAAATACAAAAATTGTTATTAACGGAGATCCTTCTCAAATTGATTTACCTAATAAAAATTTATCAGGATTAAATAGATCAAAAAAGTTATTAGGTCATTTAAAAGAAATTTCTGTTGTAGATTTTGATCATTCAGATGTAGTAAGACATCCTTTAATTTCAAAAATAGTTAAGGCTTACTCAGATCAAAATAATGACTAATGTAAACATTGTTTTAGACCATTATCTTTGGAAAAGAAAAATTAAATATCCAAAAATTTATATTAAAAAAAAATTGGATAAATTAAATAAGCTTCAGTTATTTAAAAAAAAACCTAAGAATCATACGCTTTTATTAACCAACAACATAAAAATGAAAGCATTAAATAAAAAATTTAGAAATAAAAATAAACCAACTGATGTTCTTTCATTTCCTTTTAGAAGCAAAATAAATTATAAAAAAAATGAATATTTAGGAGATATTGCTATCAGTTACGAAATTATTAATAAAAGATCAAAAAATTCTAATTTTTTTTTAGAATTTGATAAAATGTGGGTTCATGGGTATTTACACTTGTTAGGTCATAAACATAAAAAAAAAAAAGATTTCATAAAAATGAAAAAACTAGAAAATTTAATATTAAATTATTTTTATAAAAAAAATTGATAAAAAAAATAAATCAAAAAATATACCATTACTTACTACCTTTTTTATTAGGTAGCATTACTTCGTTTAGTCTTCCACCTTATAATTTTTTTTTAATAAATTTTTTAACTTTCCCTATATTACTATTTATTTTAATTGAAGTTCAAAAAAAACTTAACTCAAGTTGGTTAAATTTTAAAATTGGTTGGTTATTTGGTATTGGCTATTTTCTTTCAAACATTTACTGGATAGTTTATTCACTCACTTTTGAAGATAATTTTAAGCCATTTATACCATTTGCGTTAATTTTAATTCCTTCATTTTTAGGATTATTTTATGGGTTTATAACTTTAATAGTTTCAAGATTTAAATTAAAAAAAAATCTTTCATCTATTTTAATCTTTTCAATAATTTTTGCGATAGTAGAGTTTATAAGAGGATTTATACTTGGAGGTTTTCCTTGGAATTTAATTGTATATAGTTGGACTAATTATTTAAATTCTTTGCAAATATTATCAACAATTGGAACATATTCTTTTAATCTAATATCAATAACTATTTTTCTTTTTCCTTTACTTATTGTATTTGAAAAAAAAATAAAATTTAAAATTTTTTTATTAATATTTATAATATTTATTTTAATTTGTAATAATTATTATGGTTTGCAGAAAATAAAAAATGACGAAAGATTTTATGATGAATTTCAAGATTTTAAGATAAAAATAATTTCTCCAAAAATATCTATTGATAGGTTTTTTGAATATAACAATGAAGGCATTATAATTGAAGAATTAATTGAACTAAGCAATCCTAATACTTCACAAAAAACTATTTTTGTTTTTCCAGAAGGTGCACTGGCTGGTGTTAATTTAAATAGGTTAAAAAATTTTAAAGAAATATTTTCAAATAAATTTTCAGATAAACACACTATTGTAATGGGTATTAACACAGAAAAAACAGTTAATAATTCTTTAAAAACTTATAATTCAATGGTTATTTTAGATAACAACTTAAATTTAATAAATGAATATAATAAAATAAAATTAGTTCCTTTTGGTGAGTTTTTGCCTTTCGAAAAATTTTTTAAAAAAATTGGGTTAAAAAAAATTAGCTATGGTTATGAATCATTTAGCGCTGGAAATGACAGAAGTTTAATATCTCTTATTGAGAGTAATTTTAATTTTATTCCTTTAATTTGTTATGAAATTATTTATTCAGGAAAAGTCAATCTAAAATCAGAAGATGTTAATTTTATTATTAATATATCTGAAGATGGTTGGTTTGGAAATTCCATTGGTCCACATCAGCATTTTTCACATGCTATTTTTAGAGCTATAGAGGAAGGTAAAAATATTATTAGATCTACAAATAATGGCATTTCAGCATATATTGATAGCAATGGAATAGTGATTGCCAAGCTTAGGTCAACTCAGAAGGGAGTTATAGAAGTAAATAAATATAAAAAAATTAATAAAACTCTTTTTTCAAAATTTGGCAACAAGATATTCTTTTATTTTGTGTTAATTTATATTAGTTTACTTTTTTTTATTTATAAAAGGGAGAGATAATGAAAAAAGATTATTTATTTACAAGCGAATCAGTTTCAGAAGGACATCCAGATAAAGTATGTGATAGAATTTCTGATATGGTAGTTGATACATATTTGAGCAAAGAACCACAGGCACGAGTTGCTTGTGAAACTTTAACCACCACAAATAAAGTTGTTCTTGCTGGCGAAACAAGAGGACCAAAAATTAATAAAGATGAATTAATTTCTAAAGTTAGAAATTGCATCAAAGACATTGGTTATGACCAAAAAGGTTTTAGTTGGAGAGATGCTACAAAGATAGACCTTCATTTACATTCTCAATCAGCAGATATTGCAATGGGAGTAGATTCATCTGGCAATAAAGATGAGGGTGCGGGAGACCAGGGAATAATGTTTGGTTATGCGTGTAACGAAACAGATGTTTTAATGCCAGCACCAATTCATTATTCTCATAAAATTTTGAGACTTATGGCTGAAGACAGAAAATCTGGAAAATTAAAAAATATTGAACCGGACTCAAAGAGTCAAATCACCATTGAGTATAAAGATGGAAAACCATCATCAGTTAAATCAGTAGTTATATCAACTCAGCATTCAGCAGATGTTAATCAGTCTCAAGTTAGAGAACTTGTTAAACCTTATATTGAAAAGTCTATTCCAAAAAATCTTATAAATGGTTTAGATGATACAGAAATTTATGTAAATCCAACTGGCAATTTTGTTATAGGTGGACCAGATGGAGACAGTGGATTAACGGGCAGAAAAATTATTGTTGATACTTATGGTGGAGCCGCACCTCATGGTGGTGGTGCTTTTTCAGGTAAAGATCCAACAAAAGTTGATAGGTCGGCTGCCTATGTTTCAAGATATTTGGCAAAAAATATTGTTGCTTCAAAAATTACTGACAAATGTTTAATACAACTTGCTTATGCAATTGGAGTTTCTAAACCTCTCTCAATTTATGTTGATCTTTTTGACAATGATGAAGAAAAAAATAGGCATGTGGAAAAACTAATTAGTGAAAATTTTGACCTAAGTCCAAGAGGTATTAGAGAAATGTTAGGTTTAAATAAACCTATATACGAAAAAACCTCAGCATACGGACATTTTGGAAGAGACCCAGAATCTGATGGTTCTTTTTCTTGGGAAAATACAGATAAAAAAGATGTATTTAATAAGTAATAGTTGAAAATATACAAATTATAACTATATTTGCCCTACATTGTTGAAATTTCAAAAATGGGCCTAGGCCCATTTTTTTTTGGAGGCAAATATAAATGTTAAATAAAAGAGCTGATAAATTAGAACTACTTAGAATAGCTGAGGCTGTAGCTTCAGAAAAATCTATTGATAAAGAGCTAATTATTAATTCTATGGAAACTGGAATAGCTAAAGCAGCTAAGTCTAAATTTGGTCAAGACAACGAAATAAAAGTTTTAATTAATAGAGATAATGGAGATATAGGAATTTTTAGAAAGCTAGTAATTGTTGAAAAACCAGAAAACATTAATACTGAAATAAGCCTTCAAGATGCAATAACAATAAGTAATGAAAATAAAGCTAAAAAAATTGGTGATGAAATTTTACAAAATTTACCTTCTTTTGACTTTGGTAGAATTGCTGCTCAAACTGCAAAACAAGTAATAAGCCTAAATGTTAGAGAAGCTGAAAGAGAAAGACAATATAATGATTTTATAGATAAGAAAGATACAATTTTGAGTGGCATTGTAAAACGTTTAGAGTTTGGAAATGTAATTGTGGATCTTGGAAAAGCTGAATCAATAATACAAAAAAACGAAATAATTCCGAGAGAAAATATAAAAGCTGGAGATCGCATAAAAGCTTATTGTTATGATGTTAGAAGAGAAACAAGAGGACAACAAATATTTTTATCAAGAGCTCACCCTAAGTTTATGGAAAAATTATTTATTCAAGAAGTCCCAGAAATTTATGATGGGCTTATTGAAATTAAATCATCTGCGAGAGATCCTGGTAGCAGAGCAAAAATTTGTGTGAATGCAGTAGATACTTCTTTGGATCCAGTAGGTGCATGTGTAGGCATGAGAGGCTCTAGAGTTCAAGCTGTAGTTAATGAACTACAAGGAGAAAAAATTGATATTGTTAATTGGTCAGAAGATCCTGCAATTGTAGTTTCAAATGCTTTATCTCCTGCAGAGGTACAAAGAGTAAATGTTGATAATGTTTCAAGAAAGCTAGATGTTATTTTATCAGAAGAAAATTTAAGCAAAGCCATTGGTAGAAGAGGTCAAAATGTTAGACTAGCAACCAAATTAATGAATTATGAAATTAATATAATGACAGATCAAGAAGACTCTGAAAGAAGACAAATAGAATTTAAAGAAAAAACAGAAAATTTTGTAAAAAATTTAGAATTAGATGAAACTCTTGGTCAGCTACTTGTAGCAGAAGGTTTTTCATCTATAGATGACATTAAAGACAGTGCACCAGAAGCTTTAACAAAAATTGAAGGAATAGAACCTGAAACTGCAAAGGCTCTAATTGAAAGATCAAAAGAATTTTATCAAAAAGATCAGGAAGAAATTTCAAAAAGAATTAAAGACTTAGGACTAGAAAATGAGCTTATCAACCACGAAGGATTAACACCAGGCATGTTAGTTACATTAGGCGAACAAAAAATCCTTAAATTATTAGATTTTGCAGACTTAGCTTCTGATGAGCTTACAGGCGGATATGATATTATAAAAGGTGAAAGAGTTAAGATTAAAGGATATTTAGAAGATTTTGCTTTGTCAAAAAATGAAGCAGACGAATTAATTATGTCCGCAAGAAAAAAAATTTATAAAGATTGAGTGATGAAATATGGAGAACAAAAAAACAAAATTAACAATTTCTGGGGCTGCCAAGAAATCTATTAAAAACATTGAATTAGCTAAAACTCAAAGTAAAAATTCAGTTGTAATTGAAAAAAAAACAAACAGATTTACTAACAAAAATTTATCTAGTAAATTTTCATCGAGTGGCCATAAAGGAAAATCTTTTATGGGTTTAAGGCCTTCTAGTTCTTCAAAACATATAAATCCAATAACTAATGATTTTGAAAAACGAAAACTAGCAGAGCAAAGAGCAACAAGAAGAATTAAAGGAGAAGTACCTTCTAAAGATTTGAAGCAAAAAATTGGATCAAAAAAAAGAGAGCTAAAACTTACCATTTCCAGAGCTTTAAGCGACGATATAGAAACAAAAACAAGAAGCCTTGCATCTCTTAAGAGAGCAAAATTAAAAGAAAATAGAGATCTTAAAAAAAATGAGAATAAAGAAATTTTTAAACCAGTTAAAAGAGATGTAAAAATCCCAGAGTCAATAACTGTTAGAGATTTAGCAAATAGAATGGCCGAACAATCTAGCAGTTTAATAAAACATCTTTTAGGAATGGGTGTTACAGTAACAATAAATCAAGCTCTTGCAGCAGATACTGCCGAATACTTAGTGCAAGAGTTTGGTCATAATCCAATAAGAGAAAATAAAGCTGAAGAAATCATAAAAAGAATTAAGGAAACAAAATCTGAAAATTTAAGAAGCCGTCCACCAATTATAACTGTTATGGGACATGTTGATCATGGTAAAACTTCTTTGTTAGACGCTCTGAGAAGTGCAAATGTTGTGTCTGGTGAGTTTGGGGGAATAACTCAACATATTGGTGCTTATCAAATTAGTCATAATTCAAATAAACTTACTTTTATTGATACCCCTGGCCATGCTGCTTTTACTGAAATGAGAGCTAGAGGATCAAAGTTAACTGATATTGTAGTTTTAGTTATTGCTGCCGATGATGGAGTTAAGCCTCAAACAGTTGAGTCAATTAAACATGCTAAGGCTGCAAAAGTGCCTATAGTCGTTGCAATAAATAAATGTGATCTACCTGAGGCTGATCCTCAAAAAATTAAAAATCAATTGTTAGAACACGAATTAATTGCCGAAGAGTTGTCAGGAGATGTTTTAATGATTGAAATTTCAACTAAGACAAAGAAAAATTTAGATAAATTAATTGAAGCTATAGTCCTACAAACTGAAATTTTAGATCTAAAAACTAATTATGATTCTAAAGCAACTGGAGTTGTATTAGAGTCCGAAATCGATATTGGAAGAGGTCCAGTTGCTACAGTTATTATTATTTCTGGAACTTTAAAAAAAGGTGATTATTTTGTTAGTGGTTTAAAACATGGAAAAGCAAGAGCTATAGTAAACGATTTAGGTAAAAATATTGATGAAGCACTACCTGCTTCACCAGTTGAAGTACTTGGAATTAATGGTGCAGCTAAGGCAGGTGATGATTTTTTAGTATTAGACAATGAGAAAGAAACAAAAGCTTTATGTGATGCTAGAGTACAAGAAACAAAAGAAGGAAAAAACCCCTTAACTTTTGCAACTCAAGAGTCAGCTTTTAAAGATAAAGTTTCTGAAGAACTTAATATAATTATAAAATCAGATGTTCACGGTTCATCTGAGGCAATAAAAAATGCAATAACCCAAATCAAACATGAAGAAGTTAAGCAAAAAATTATTTTATCAGATATTGGAATGCTAACAGAAACTGATGTAACTTTAGCTAAAGCATCTAATGCAATTCTCATTGCATTTAACGTTAAACCCACAAAAGAAGCAAAACAGTTAGCTGAAAAAGAAAAAATTACCATTTTTTCATTTAATATTATTTATGAGGTAATTGATCATGTTAAGAAAAAAATGTCTGGTTTATTGACGCCTGATATAAAAGAAGAAATATTAGGTTCAGCTGAAGTTTTAGAAATATTTAAAGTATCTAGTGTTGGAAAAGTTGCGGGATCAAAAGTAGTTAATGGAGAAATTTTGAGTGGGTCAAATGTAAGAATTATACGTGATGGGGCAATTATATTTACCGGAAAAATTGCAAGTATTTTTAGAGAAAAAAACCAGGCAAAACAGGTAAGTGCTGGTCAAGAATGTGGCATATCCTTTAAAGATTATACTGATTTTCAAAAAAAAGACATAATAGAGGTATTTAGTTCTACGATAACTGAGAGAATGATATAGAGAGTGACATGACAAGAAATAAATTAGGAAAACCAATATCGCAACGTCAATTACGTGTTGGAGAAATGATTAAACACTCATTGGGTATGATTTTTGTGAGAAATGAAGCAAAAGTTCCAAATCTAGAAACTAATGATATTACAGTAACTGAAGTGAAAATGAGTCAAGATCTTAAAGTTGCAAAAGCATTTGTATTACCTCTAGGAGGGGAAAATGCTGAAGAAAAAATTAAAATATTAAAACAATTTGCATTTTTAATTAGAAAAGTTTTATCAAAAAAAATTACAATAAAGTTTTTACCAAAAATTCTTTTTGCTAAAGACGAATCTTTTGAATATGCCGAAAAAATTGAAAATTTAATTAAACAAACAAACAAATAGGAAAAATTATGATTCAAAAACAATTAAAAGAAATAGCAATTCATGCAAAAGATACTGGCTCTTCAGAAGTCCAGGTAGCATTGCTTACAAAAAAAATCGAAACTTTATCTAAACATGTTAATAAGTTTAAAAAAGATAAACATTCTTCAATCGGACTATTAAAAGCAGTAAATAGAAGAAAAAAACTATTAAATTATTTGAAAAGAAAAAAAATAGATTCATATAAAAATATATTAACTAAATTAAATTTAAGGAAATAAATGTTTAAAATATCAAAACAAGAAGTAGAAATAGAAGGAAAAAAAATTACATTAGAAACAGGAAAAATTGCGCGTCAAGCTGATGGTGCAGTTATAGTAACATGTGGTGAAACAGTAGTAATAGCTACTGCAGTTGGTGCAAAAACAGTTAATCCAGATGTAGATTACTTTCCGTTACAAGTTAGTTACCAAGAAAAATATTATGCAGCAGGAAAAATTCCTGGCGGATACTTTAAAAGAGAAGCGAGACCTACAGAATCTGAAACATTAATTTCAAGGTTAATAGACAGACCTATCAGGCCATTATTTCCAGAGGAATTTAGAAATGAAGTACAAGTTTTACCAAC
>CACJXT010000013.1 GCA_902597425.1 uncultured Pelagibacteraceae bacterium
TCCGACATGATTTTAAAACCTGATTTAACTAGAAAAGTAATTGATCCATTTACTTCACATAATACACTTGTGCTATTTTGTGACATTTTAGATGCTGTCAAAAAAACTTCTTACGAAAGAGACCCAAGAGGAATTGCCAAGAAGGCTGAAACTTATTTAAAATCTACAGGTATTGGAGATAAAGCTTATTTTGGACCAGAGCCAGAATTTTTTGTATTTGATGATGTTAGGTATAAAAATGATATGCATGAAACAAGTTTTGCAATTGATAGTATAGAAGGCCCTTACAACACTGGAAGAAAATATGAAAATGGAAATATGGGTCATCGTCCAGGAATTAAAGGTGGATATTTTCCCGTTCCTCCTGTTGATAGTGCACAAGATATGCGTGGAGAATATTTAAAAGGACTAAGAGATGTTGGTATTAAAGTTGAAAAACATCACCATGAAGTGGCACCAAGTCAACATGAACTTGGAATGTATTTCGGAACATTGGTTGATCAAGCTGATAACGTTCAACTATACAAATATGTTGTTCAAATGGTTTCTCATTCATTCGGAAAAACTGCAACATTTATGCCGAAACCTGTAAAAGGAGATAATGGTTCAGGAATGCATACTCATCAATCTATTTGGAAAGGCAAAACTCCAATATTCTCTGGAAATAAATATGCAGGATTATCAACTACTGCCTTACATTACATTGGTGGAATATTAAAACATGCGAAAGCTATAAATGCTTTTTCAAATGCTGCCACAAATAGCTATAAAAGATTAATTCCTGGTTTTGAGGCTCCCGTTTTATTGGTATATTCAGCAAGAAATAGATCTGCTTCATGTCGGATACCTATCGCATTAAATAAAAATGGTGCACGATGTGAAATAAGGTTTCCTGATGCTTCAGGCAATCCCTATTTAACTTTTGCTTCAATGTTAATGGCAGGACTAGACGGAATTAAAAATAAAATAGATCCAGGTAAACCACTTGATGAAGATTTGTATGCTTTGCCCGAAAATAAAGTAAAAAAAATTCCTACTGTTTGTGGTTCTTTAAGAGAAGCTATGGAAAGTTTGGATAGAGATAGAGATTTTTTAAAACAAGGTGGTGTATTTACTGACGATCAAATAGATGCTTACATAGCTCTAAAATTTGAAGAAATTTACAAACTTGAACACACTCCTCATCCAATGGAGTTTGAAATGTATTATAGTTCTTAAAATTAATTAATTTTTACTTTTTATTATTTTATCGTCTGCAATTTTATTTTTATTGACACCTTTTTTGATTTTATAACTAAGTGTACCGTGAGCTCCTGCTTCAACAGGTTTACGTTGTGTTCTAAATAGAGCTTTTTCTTTTGCTTCCTCTGCTAACTTATTAGAATGATGTACTAAATGCTTTTTATCTCTCATAATTATACACTATACATAAGTATTAATTATACAGCAATACAGTTTAGGTTTTGAATGATTCTCCACATCCACAACGTTCGGTTTCATTAGGGTTTTTAAAGACAAATGATGAAGAAAACTCTTCTTTTTTATAATCCATCTCTGTACCAAGAAGATACATAACCGCTGCTGCATCTACAAAAACTTTAACACCCTTATCTTCAATAACTTCATCATTTGGATTAACATCTTTTGTATATTCCATAACATATGACATTCCTGCACAACCACCAGACTTAACACCAACTCTTACACCAATAGAATTTGCTTCTGCTCCAGCCATAATCTCTTTAATCCTGCTGGCAGCATTATCGCTTAATTTTATTATTTGGTTCATTATAAATTTAACTCCAATTTTGCAGCTTCAGACATTCTGTCCTTGTCCCAAGGAGGATCCCAAACTAAATCAAGATCAACTTTATCAATTCCTTCAACTTGCATTATACCGTCCTTTACTTCCTTCGGCAAACTTTCTGCAACCGGGCAGTTAGGAGAAGTTAACGTCATTTTAATCTTAGCTGTGTTCTTGCTTTCTACTTTAATATCGTAAATTAATCCTAAATCATAAATATTTACGGGTATTTCAGGATCATAAATCTTTTTAATTTCTTCAATTATTTTTTCTTTTAATTCCATAATTAATCCAATTTTTCTGTATTAACTTCTTTCTTACTATTATCAATAGCAGAAGTTAGTGTATGCCATGATAATGTAGCACATTTAACTCTCATTGGATATTGCTTAACTCCTGATAAACACATCAGTTTTGTTTTTTCATCATCTTTTAAGTTTTTTGAGCTTAATTCTGGTTTTTCTTTTATCATATATAAAAAATCTTTAACAATTTCATTAACCTCATTTTCATTTCTGCCTCTAATAAGGTCTGTCATAATAGAGGCCGATGCCATAGAAATAGCACATCCACTACCTTCAAAAGATATATCTTCTACTTTTTTGTTTTCATTTAATTTTAAATAAATGTGTACTTTGTCTCCACATAAAGGATTATAGCCTGTAGCTTCCTTATTAAAATTTTCTGTCTTTCTTAAATTTCTAGGATTTTTTCCGTGATCTAAAATTATTTCTTGATATAACTCTTTTAAGTTCATTTTAAATCAAAAATTTTTTGACATTTGTTTATAGATGAATTTAATTGATCAATGTCATCTTTAGTGTTGTAAACGCCTAAAGAAGCTCTAGCAGTAGCGTGTATTCCCAATTTTTCATGTAATATTTGACAACAGTGATGTCCAGCACGAATAGCTACACCATCTTCATCTAATATAGTTGCAATATCATGAGGATGAATTCCTTCAATAGTAAAAGAAATTGCTGCACCTTTTTTTTTTGGATTTCCAATAATTTTTACAGAATTATTTTTTTTTAGAACATCAAGGGCATAGTTCATCAATTCATTTTCATGTTTCATTATATTTTCAATGCCTAGACTTTGAATAAATTTAATTGACTGATCAAAAGCAACTACTTCAGCTGTTTGCATCGTCCCAGCTTCATATTTGTTTGGTAATTCAGCAAAAGTGATATTATGTTTTTTGACTTCTTTTATCATGCCTCCTCCACCTTGATAAGGAGGTAGTTCTTCTAACCATTTTTTTTTTGCGTATAAAATACCTAATCCAGTAGGACCGTACATTTTATGACAAGAAATAGCATAGAAATCACAATCAAGGTCTTGCATATCAAGTTTTAAATGTGGTGCACCCTGACAGCCATCTACTAATACTGGTATTTTTTTTGAATGTGCAAGTTCAGTAATTTCTTTTACTGGTAATACAGCTCCAGTAACATTTGATATGTGCGTAATACAAATGATTTTTGTATTAGAATTTATTTTTTTTTTTATACTTTCTAAAGATATATCTCCATTTTCATCAATTTCAGCAAACTGAATTTTAACTTTTTTTAAATTTCTAAGATAATGCCAAGGAACATAATTAGAATGGTGTTCAAGTTCCGTAATTAAAACTTCATCTCCTTCTTTTAAATATTTTTGTCCATATGTGCTTGCAACCAAATTGATTGCTTCTGTTGCTCCTTTTGTAAAAACAATTTCTTCTTTATATTTGGCATTTAAATATTTCTGAACTGAAACTCTTGTATTTTCATAGTTATTAGTTGCAGCAACTGCTAGAGCGTGAACACTTCTACCCACATTAGAAAATTCATTACTATAAAAACTATTAAGACGGTCAATCACTAATTTTGGTTTTTGTGATGAATTAGAACTATCCAAATAAATTAAATCTTTGTTATTAATTTTTTTTGAAAAAATAGGAAATTGATTCTTAATATTAACTAAATTCATTTATTTTATTTTCTAATTTATTTAAATAGTATTTTTTTATTTCATCGTTGGTAATTGTTTCAATAGCATCTACTAAAAAACCTTTAATTAATAACTTTTTAGCTTTAAATCTACTTAAGCCTCTTGACATTAAGTAAAAAATTGCGTCTTCATCCAAACTTCCTGATGTTGAACCGTGTGTACATTTTACATCATCTGCATATATTTCTAATTCAGGTTTTGAGTCAAATTCACTATCTTGATCTAAAATAATAGCTTTACTTAATTGATATCCATCAGTTTTTTGGGCATTAGAATCTACATGGACTTTTCCTTGAAAAATTGCTTTGCTGTTTTTATTTAGAACTGATTTTATTTTTTGATAACTTTTAGTATTCTGACCAATGTGATTGATATTTGTTTTTATCTCATGATGTTGGTTATCTTGAGCTAAAATTGCTCCATTTATAAATCCTGAACTGTGGTTTTCTTTTAAAATACATTGAATATCATTTTTGAAAAAAGAAGAAGAGCAAGATAAAATGAAATTTTCAAAAATACCATTCTCCGTAACATTAACTTGATTTAAATTATAATTTAAATCGTTGTTATTTAAATCATTGATACAAAACAACTTTAGCAAACCATACTTTTCAACAAGGAAAAAATTAGATGTATTGAGAAAAATTGGTACAGAATTTAAATTTATTGAATATATTATAAGATCTAATTTTGAGTTTTCTTCAACATTAATAATGATTTTTTGATTAAAAAAATTGTTATCATTTTTTGTAT
Organism: uncultured Pelagibacteraceae bacterium; assembly: GCA_902597425.1. Taxonomy (GTDB): domain Bacteria; phylum Pseudomonadota; class Alphaproteobacteria; order Pelagibacterales; family Pelagibacteraceae; genus Pelagibacter. The sequence goes on from CACJXT010000013.1 coordinate 4,553, forward strand.
TAAAAACATTATATATAACTAAAGGTTTTTTGCATTGATATCCTTTTTTAACATACAATAACAACCCATCTGTAAAAAATGCATTGTTAAGTAAATTTAATGAATTATTTCCTTGAGGCTCATAAGCTGGCCCTTTGTTTAAATTATCAAAAATTATTTTTTCCTCATTTTCATAATTAAATGAGTGGTTGTCATAAAATCCATTTAAGAAAACAATTTTATTGTGTTCAAAATCTTTTATGTAATTATTAAATTTAAATTCATTTTTCTGTTCTAAATTTATGTTAATACTCTTAAATTTATTTGAGATAATTCTATTAAAATCAGAGAACTTCCAATCTTCTAATTTTCTATTTGGAAAACCAAGTTGGGCAAATTTTTCAAAATTTTCAGACCTAATTTTAGCTATTGTATCTTTTTTAGAAATTTTTTTGTTAAAACTTTCAAATGTATTTTTTAGTTCTTCAATCATATTTTTTCATATCCAGCTTTTTCAAGTTCTAGTGCAAGATCACTGCATCCCGTTTTAGCAATTTTTCCTTTCATTAATACATGAACAAAGTCGGGTTTAATGTAATCAAGTAATCTTTGATAGTGAGTAATTATTAAAAAAGATCTTTCTTTATTTCGTAAAGTGTTTACGCCATTTGCAACAATTTTAAGAGCGTCAATATCTAACCCTGAATCTGTTTCGTCAAGAATAACCATTTTAGGTTCAAATAAAGACATTTGAAGTATTTCATTTTTTTTTTTTTCTCCTCCTGAAAAACCAACATTTAATTGTCTGTTTAGAGTTTTTTCGTCTATTTTTAATTCAGCAGCTTTAGTTTTGACAATTTTTAAAAATTCCAATGCATCAAGTTCTTTTTTCCCATTTGATTTTCTTATCGCATTTAAAGATGTTTTTAAAAAATTAGATGTCTTTACTCCGGGAATTTCTAAAGGATATTGGAAGGCTAAAAATAAACCTTTATGAGCTCTTTCTTCAATATCTAATTTAAATAAATCATTATTTTGATAGTTAATTTTACCAGAAATTTCGTAACCCTTTTTGCCTGAAAGAATATTTGCTAATGTACTTTTCCCAGATCCATTAGGACCCATAATTGCGTGTATTTCACCTGATTTAATCTCTAAGTTTAATCCATTTAATATTGATTTATTTTCTATTTTTGCCGTTAGATTATTAATTTTAAGCACTATCCTACACTTCCTTCTAAGCTTATTCCCACAAGCTTTTGAGCTTCTACTGCAAATTCCATAGGTAGTTGTTGAAGAACTTCTTTGCAAAACCCATTAACAATTAAACTTACAGCTTCTTCTTGATTTAAACCTCTTTGATTACAATAAAATAATTGTTCTTCATTTATTTTAGATGTAGTAGCCTCATGTTCAACATTTGCTGTAAAGTTTTTATTTTTAATATAGGGAATTGTATGAGCTCCACATTTGTTACCGATTAGTAAAGAATCACATTGAGTATAGTTTCTTGCATTATTAGCTTTGCTGTTTATATCAACTAACCCTCTATAAGTATTATCAGCTTTTCCTGCTGAAATTCCTTTTGAAATAATTTTACTTTTAGTATTTTTTCCTAAATGAATCATTTTTGTTCCGGTATCTGCTTTTTGATAATTGTTGGTTATTGCAATTGAATAGAATTCTCCAACTGAGTTATCTCCTTGTAAAATGCAGCTTGGATATTTCCATGTAATTGCTGACCCTGTTTCGACTTGTGTCCAAGAAATTTTAGAATTTTTTCCTCTACATGCACCTCTTTTGGTAACAAAATTATATATTCCACCTTTTCCATCTTTATCACCCGGATACCAATTTTGGACTGTAGAATATTTAATTTCAGCATTATCTAGTGCAATTAATTCGACATTTGCTGCATGTAATTGATTTTCATCTCTCATTGGCGCTGTACACCCTTCTAAATAACTTACATAACTTCCTTCATCTGCTATGATTAATGTTCTTTCAAATTGACCTGTTTCTGAAGCATTGATTCTAAAATAAGTGGATAGTTCCATTGGACAACGAACATTTTTAGGAATGTAAACAAATGAGCCATCTGTAAAAACTGCAGAATTTAAAGTAGCAAAATAATGATCTGTTATAGGTATCACTGATCCAAGATATTTTTTTACTAAATTAGGATGTTTTTGAATTGCCTCTGACATCGAACAAAAAATTACGCCTTTTTCAGTTAATTTGTCTTTAAAAGTAGTTGCAACTGAAACTGAGTCAAAAACTGCATCAACTGCAATATTATTTAATCTGTTTTGTTCTTGCAACGGTATGCCAAGTTTTTTATAAGTTTCTAAAAGTTTTGGATCTAAATCATCTAAACTTTTAGGTTTATCGCTCGCACTTTTAGGAGCAGAATAATAATAAAGATCTTGATAATTAATTTTTGGATATTTAGGCTTTTGCCAATCTGGTTCTTTTAAACTTTGTAATCTATTAAATGCTTTCATCCTCCATTCAAGCATCCATTTAGGTTCTTTTTTAATATTTGATATAAATTGAATTATTTCTTTATTAAGTCCTTTTGGAGCTCTAACATTTTCAATATCAGTTGTAAATCCATATTTATAATCTTTTAATTTTTCTAACTCTTTTTCTCTCATTTAAATTCTATTATTGGTGTTATTAATTAAATCATTTAAATTTTTTCTCTCAAAAAAATTATTTATATGTAGTTCAAGTTCATCCCAAAGATAGTGGGTAATACATTTTGTGGCCTTACCATTACAGCCTTTTTTTAATTCTTTATTACATTGAACTGTTTTAACTTTTTCATCAACAGCAAGAAAAATATCGGCTAGTTTTATTTCACTTGGCTGTTTTGTAAGAACATATCCTCCGTTTGTTCCTCTGATACTATTTACAATATTTTTTTTTTTTAATTTTAAAAAAATTTGTTCTAAATAGAGTAAAGATATCCCTTGTCTAAGAGATATATCTCTTAAAGAAACTGGGCTAGTAGCATTAAATTTTGCGAGATCCGCAAGAGCCATAACCGCATATCTTCCTTTTGATGTTAATTTCATATTTACCCTAATAATGAAGGCTTTTTATATAAACCTGACTAAATTAGTCAAGTATTGATTTAATAAAAAAGTTAACATTTTGCCGCCTAGTTATGATAAGTGTATTTTTTTTTGAGAATAATAATCAATTACACATATGGAAAATAAAATTGTTGAAGTTTTTATACCAGGTCCCGCTGGAAGATTAGAAGCTAAATATTATAAAAGTAAAAAAATTACAGCTCCTATAGCATTAGTATTGCAGCCACATCCACAATATGGAGGAACAATGAATAATAAAATTGTCGTAGATACTTTTCAAGTTTTTATAGATAATGATTTTTCTGTTTGTAGAGTAAATTTTAGAGGTGTGGGAAAAAGTGATGGTGAATTTGATAATGGTCAAGGTGAATTAGCTGATGCAGCAGCTGCTTTGGATTGGCTCGAAAGAGAAAATTTTGATAATTCTCAGTGTTGGATATCTGGATTTTCTTTTGGTTCATTAATTGCAATGCAATTACTAATGAGAAGACCTGAAATAAATAGATTTATAGTAATCTCTCCACAACCAAATGTTTATGATTTTTCTTTTTTGTCACCATGTCCAACTTCTGGTTTAATGATATATGGAAAAAAAGATGAATTAGTTCCGCTAGAATATATTATAGAATTAGACAAAAGACTAAGTGCTCAAAAAGGTATCAAAGTAGAATTTCAATCTATCGCTAATGCAAATCACTTTTTCGCAAAATCTGAAAATTTATTAATAAAATCTTTAGACAGTTATATTAAAAAAGAAACAATTCTTTTTTAAAAATTTTTTATTATTATTCCACCTGTGCATGGTTTTATACATCCTGTAGTTTCGGGAAATGAAATTGGTAATTTAAGAAAAGATCTAGTTGCAAGATATGCAAATGCTTGTGACTCGATAAAATCACCATCTATACCTAAATCATCTATAAGTTTAATTTTATTTTCAATATTTTTTGATTGAATTTTCTTTTCTATACTTTCAATTAAGAATTTATTTTTTCTTCCTCCACCACAAACATAAATGTTACCTTTTGGTGTATGGGCATACGCATCAATTGGATCATTGATTTTGTTAATATCTATTAACATTTTAAATGTTATAATATCTGCACTAAATTCTGTTAGTGTTGCTGCACCATCTTCCAAACATAAATCTTTTACAAATGATAAATCAAAATCTCTAATATCGTAAGATCTTTTCCCTCTTACGTAGCTAGAATAAAAATTCTCTAAAGCTTGTTTTAAAACAAATGTATTAATTTTTCCAGATCTAGCTATTAAACCATCTTTATCAAAAAGTTTATCAGAATTTAATCTGATCCATTTGTCAATTAAACAATTTCCAGGACCAACATCCGAACTAATTATTGTATTGCTCTTATTGATTGAAGTAATATTTGCAATTCCTCCTATATTTAAAATCGTAACTGGAAGATTTAATTTATTTTGATTAACTAGCAGCTTATGAAAAATTGGTGCTAAAGGAGCGCCTTGTCCATGATTTTTTAAATCATTAGCTCTAAAATCACAAATGACAGTTTTTTTTGTATGGTGTGACAGAAGTTCACCAATTCCCAATTGTTTTGAAATTTTGTTTTCAGGAATATGTAAAATAGTCTGTCCATGAAATCCTATTAAATCAATATCATTTTTGGAATTTTTTATTATTTCATTAACCAAATTTGAATGAAAAAGAGTAATTTCAGACTCTAAAAATAATAACTCTTTTTTAAACTTAAATAAATCTTCCACTCCATTGATGGACTCTTTTAAACTATGAAATTTCTCATTAATTTCATCGGTATATTTGTAATATTTGTCTAAAATTGCTTCATAATGGGTTTCGCCATCTGATTTAATAACTGATGCATCAACTCCATCTCCAGATGTGCCACTCATTAAACCCAGGCTGTAATAGCTTTTACTCATATGTATTTTTTAATTAATTCAAATCTAGTATATTGATTTTACACTGTTTTTAAAAAATATGGAAAATTCATTCTTATCTGAATTCAAGAAAAGAGACTATTTCAATCAATGTACTAATTCTGATGAATTAGAAAAATTGATGAATCAAAAAAAAATCAGAGCTTATATTGGTTTTGATTGTACAGCTCCAAGCTTGCATGTTGGAAGCTTACTACAAATAATGTGTTTAAGATTATTGCAAAAGCACGGACATCAGCCAATTGTTTTGTTAGGAGGTGGCACAACACGTATAGGAGATCCTTCAGGGAAAGAGGAGACTAGAAAAATTTTGTCAGAAAAAGAAATTGAAAAAAATATTAAAAATATTGAAAAAATTTTTAAAATCTTTTTAAAAACAAATAATACAAAATTAAAACCAATATTTGTAAATAATTATAAATGGCTTGGTAAATTAAATTACATAAAATTTTTAAGAGAAATAGGAAAGCATTTTACGATTAATAAAATGTTAAGCTTTGATAGTGTTAAATTACGATTAGAAAGAGAACAGTCTTTAAGTTACATGGAATTTAATTACATGATTTTACAAGCTTATGATTTTCTTGAACTTAATAAAACTAAAAATTGTTTGATGCAAATAGGAGGATCAGATCAGTGGGGAAATATTGTTAATGGTGTGGAACTAATTAAAAGACATTCTAGTAAGCAAGTTTTTGGATTAACAACTCCTTTAATTACTTTGTCTTCTGGATCTAAAATGGGCAAAACAGAAAAAGGAGCTGTATGGCTAGATAAAAAAATGTTGTCTTCATACGATTATTGGCAATTTTGGAGAAATACCGATGATAGAGATGTCATAAAGTTTCTTCAGATGTTTACAGATTTAAAAATAGAAAAAATAGAGAAAATAAAAGATCAAAATATTAATCAATTAAAAATATTATTAGCAAGTGAAGCCACAACTATGTTGCATGGAAAAACTGCTGCTCAGAAAGCTGAACTAACAGCTAAAAATACTTTTGAAGAAAAATCAATTGGAGAAGATTTACCTTCAGTAAAAATTAAAAAAAATGAGTTAATAAATGGAATAAATATAATAGACCTTGTGATTTCTTCAAATTTATTATCTTCTAAAAGCGAAGTTAGAAGAATGATAAAAAATAAAGGTATTAAAATAAATAATGAACCAGTTGAAAATGAAAAATATAATGTTTCGTTGAATAATTTTAATCAGAATAATTTTTTAAAATTGTCTCTTGGAAAAAAAAATCACGTAATTGTTAAAATTATTTAATTATTTTTTTTTTATTTTCTCTAGTGTACGAGTAATAAACCTCGGAGTAAGAGTTTTAATAGGATTAACTGTCGTTTTTAAATTTTTAGGTGGACCTTTAATTTTAAAACTAACTCCAAAAACTCCTTCACCAGCTTTTTTTCCTATCAGAATACCACCAATCAAAGGAATGGAAGCAATAGTCCTATTTATAGTTCTTGCTGGAACTAATGTTCCTCTTAAACTGACTAATTTTTCGCTTTCAATATAACCACTCATCATTATAGAAATTGCAGGTCCAATTGCATAAATTTCATCTATAGTCATTAATTTATCTTTGTTTGAAAATGTCATTTCAAAGTCAGTAAATCTTATTCCTTCACCAGTTAAAAGATCTGCAATTCCTTGCAGAGATGCTAAACTCAATAGTTTTGCTAATACCGGAACTTCTTTGACTTTAAAATTATCAATTATTAATAACGATTTTGAAGTATTATTTTTTTTTATAGATTGAAAATCTAAAACGCCCTCCTCAAAACCTTTTATAAATTTATATCTTTTAACTAATGGTTTGGGATAGCTAGAAAAAAGTGTGGTAATTCTTTCGTTATCCTTATTGGTATTTATTGTTAAAGTTAATTTTTTATTATTAGAAAAATTAGACTCTAAATTTAACTTATTTATTTTATTTTTAGTAAAATTTATACTTCCAGTAAGATTATTTATGTATGAAACCTTATCTATATAAGTCTTATCAATTTTAACACTTATATTAGAATTAAAATCATTAAAAATCGAGGATACACCATCATTATTATTGCTTTCTAATATTCGTTCAATGAGATTGCTTGCATCAAATATTTTTCCTTTAAATTCGTAATTTTTTTTATTCTTTTTTAAAGAAATTTTATTATATTTTTCTTTTTCATTTAATACATCTAATTCTAAGTTGTTAAGATAATTAATTTTTAAATTTTCATTTAATGATACTCCTTCAAGTAAAATTTTATTTTCTGATTCTTCGAATAAAATTCTGTCAATAATTAGTGATTTATTTTTTTTAAATAAACCTTTTGCTTCTAAAGATGATTTTTTGTTTTTTTCTTTATTATAATTTAAAAATTTAATTAATAGAGGATTGTTATTTATTTCAATTTTAGTATTAAAAATATAGTCCCCATCTTTAAAAAAAATATCATAATCTATTTTATCAGAAATTTTATCAATAAATAATTTTCCACTACCAGTAAAAGATATTTGATCTTTATTAAAAGCCAATATAATTTTATGATCATTAAGTTTTAATAAACCTTTGTAATTTGGAATGTAGCTTTTTAATTTTAAATTATGTAATTTATATTCCAGTTCTTTTAAATTAATTTTAGATTTAATATTTATATCTGAAAGTTTAAATTTATTATTTAATCTAAAAGAGAAGCTACTATCAGAACTAAAATTAAGATTTTTAAAACCTAATTTCTCAAAATTGTTTTTAAAAAAAACAGATAATAATTCTGAGTTAAATAAACTTTCAGGATTTTTTAAATCACCTTTAATTAAAAAATATTTATTTAAATTTGTAATTTTAATTTTATTAGATAGCAGTTTTATTTGATTAAATTCAAACTTACTATCATTAATTAAATATTCATTGTCTTTAATATCAAAACTTAAATTAATATTTTTAATTACCTGCTTATTAAGCAATCGTAAATTTGCTTTTTTAACTGAACCTTTAATGCTGTAGTCTCTATTAATTTTTCCTTTATCATTAAAATTTAAATTAATATCTGTTACTAAGGTCCCATTTTTAATCATTTTATTAAAAATAAACAGCTCAGGACTATTTTGATAAACTCTTATAAAACTTATAACTTCTTTAAGATTATTTTCTTTTGTTGATATTACTACATTTTTAATAGCAAACTCTTTTTTTAGAAAAGAACCTAAAGAAAAATTTGTTTTAATATTTTTAAGCTTAATTTTTTTATTTTTAAATACTAAATTGGGCTCATAAGTTTTTAAATCGATTGAAAAATTACTTATATTTAAAAGGATTTTAACATCTTTTATCTCTATACTTGTTTGTGCATTAACTTTTAAAACTTCTTTTTTTATGAATTGATTGAATCTTTTTGTCTCAATTCCAAAATAACTTAGATATAAAATACCTATAGATATTAAGAGTAAAAAGTATAAAAAATATTTGAAAATTTTTTTAATCATATATTTTATATAAAGAACTTTCTAAAAAATCATCAATTTCACCATTTAAAATTTTATCAGGATTTGAACTTTCATAATTTGTTCTATTATCTTTAACTAATCTATATGGATGAAGTACATATGATCTTATTTGATGTCCCCAGCCAATTTCAGATTTTGAACTTTCTAAATTTTTTGATTCTTGTTCTCTTTTTTTTATTTTAAAATCATATAATCTCGCCCTTAACATATTCATGCATGTTTCCTTATTTTTATGTTGTGATCTTTCGTTTTGACACTGAACAACTATTTTGGTTGGTATATGAGTAATTCTAACTGCACTATCAGTCGTGTTTACATGTTGTCCTCCTGCTCCACTAGATCTATACGTGTCTATTCTTAGATCTTTTTCTATGATTTCAATATTAATATTTTCATCAACCACAGGATAAACCCAAACACTTGCAAAACTTGTATGTCTTCTTGCACCTGAGTCAAATGGGGAAATTCTAACTAATCTGTGAATTCCAGATTCTGATTTTAACCATCCATAAGTATAATCACCTTTTATTTTAATAGTTGATGATTTAATACCTGCTTCATCTCCTTTATGTTCACTAATTAGTTCTGATTTAAATTTTTTACTAACTGTCCATTTCATATACATCCGTCTTAACATTGCAGCCCAATCTTGACTTTCAGTTCCACCAGCACCAGCATGTATTTCGATATAACAATCTAAACTATCAGTTTCGTTAGAAAGAAAACATTTGGTTTCATTTTTTTTTGCTTTTAATTTTAAATTTTGTACATTTTTTAAAATTTCATTTATTATTGATTGATTATTTTCATCCACAGCAAGTTCATATAAATCATTTAGTTCTTTAAGTTCTTTTACTGAACTACTATGTGAACTAATTAAATCTTCGTGTAATTTTTTTTCTTTAACTACTTTCTGAGCGGTAGATTTATTTTGCCAAAAATTGGCGTCCAACATTTTTTTATTATTTTGATCTAAAATAGAATGAATTTTATTTTTTTCAAAGATACTCCTTAATTCTTTGATTAATCTTCTCTATTTCAAGTTTAAAATTTATAAATTCATTATCCATTAATAAAATCTTAATATATCATTATTTTTTAATCTATTATTAATATCTATATTTTGATTTAAATCGATATTAATTTTATCTTTTTTAAACACTTCCACTATTGTCTCTTTAGATGTAAAGTTTGCTTTTTTACCTGTTAATTTATCAACAACCATCATAGTAATATTATCTGCAACTTTAAAAGGCCTTGCTTCTTTTTTTAGGATAGCTTTTGCTACAAAATTCTTAAATATAGGCATTGCTGTTTTTGCACCTGTTTCGTATCTTCCTAATGGTTTGGGCTCATCCAAACCTACATATACACCCACAACTAATTTAGATGTGAAACCAATAAACCAAGTATCTGTATTTTTATTTGTTGTTCCGGTTTTTCCTGCAAGATCCAAATTAAGATCTTTAAGGTTTCTTCCCGTTCCTCTTTTAACCACACCTTCTAGCATTGAAACCATTTGATATGCTGTTTCGGGTGAAAAAATTTGATTAAAATTATCTGAAATTTTTGGTACTTCATTGCTTAAAAAAGATATTTGATCACATTGATTGCATTTTCTTTTTTCTCCATTAAAAATTGTATTACCTTCACTGTCTTGAATTCTATCTACTAAAATTGGTTTAACTAATTTTCCACCATTAACAAATGAACAATATGCTGAAGTTAATTTTAACAGAGTTGTTTCTGCTGAGCCTAAAGAAATAGATAAAAGTTCATCTGGATTGTCGTAAATGCCAAGTTGTTTTGAAAAATTAACTATCTTTTTTAAACCTAAGTCTTGAGCTATTCTTACAGTCATTAAATTTCTAGATTTTTCTAAACCCATTCTTAAAGTTGATGTTCCATAAAATTTTTTTCCATAATTTTCTGGTTTCCACATTTTTAAATCAGATCCTTGTTCCAAAACTAATGGTGCATCTAGAATTAAAGATGTTGGGGAATAATCATTTTCTAATGCAAGTGCATAAATAAATGGCTTAAAGGCTGAACCGGGTTGTCTTAAAGCTTGAGATGCTCTATTAAACTCACTTTTTTTAAAACTAAAACCTCCAGTTAAAGCAAGAACTCTTCCTGTAAATGGATCCATTACAACAATTCCACCATTTATTTTTGGCAATTGTTTTAATTCGTAAACATCATTTTTTAATTTTTTAACATAAATTATATCACCTACTTTAACTAATTCTTTAAATTCCTTTTTTGTCCAAGATATATTTTCATAATTAATTTTACCCTTTAGTTTTTTTTCTGTTTCAATTTCAATTAAAAAACGATTTATTTTTTTTACTATTGCAAGTTCCCAATTGATTGATTTTTCTAATTTAAATTTTTTTAGAGATTTGTCTTTATTCCAATTTTGTAAATTTGTTTTATTTGCTAGAGGGCCTCTCCATCCTTTTCTTTGATCATAGTTTATTAATCCTTCTCTTAAGACTTTAGTTGCAATATTTTGAAAATTTAAATTTAAAGGCGTTTTAATGTTTAAACCTTGCTTATAAACTCTATCAAAGCCAAATTCATTAACTATACTTTTTCTAATATCTTCCACATAATATCTTGTGTCTTCTAAAAATACTTTTTTTCTTTTTTTTAAAATAATTTTTTCATTAGTAAATTTTTTATAACTTTTTTTCTCAATATAGCCGTTAGCTAAAATATTTTTTAAAATTAAATCTCTTCTAAATTTTGCTACATTAATATCTTTATATGGGTTATATCTGCTCGGTGCTTTAGGTAAAGCTGCAAGCAGAGCGGTTTCAGAATAATTAAGCTCATTAATTGATTTATCAAAATATTCTAGACTAGCAGAGGCTACTCCATAAGCTCCTTGGCCTAAATAAATTTGGTTAAGATATAATTCTAAAATTCTCTCTTTTGTTAGTGCTCTTTCAATTCTAAATGCTAATATCGCTTCTTTCAACTTTCTATTAAGACTTACCTCATTTGTTAATAAAAAATTTTTTGCAACTTGTTGGGTTATTGTTGAAGCTCCCTCTAATCTTCTTGACGAAAGATAATTAGAAATATTATTAATAATTGCTCGTAAAACTCCTTTAGCATCAACACCAGGATGAGAAAAAAAATTTTTATCCTCTGCAGATAAAAAAGCATAAATAACTTTTTTAGGAATAGCATTGTATGGAACAAAGATTCTCTTTTCAGAAGAAAAATCACTCACAAGTTCTCCTTCACCAGAGTAAACTTTGCTTGATACAGGTGCTTTATAATTTTTCAAAAATTTATAATCAGGTAAATTATTCGAAAATACCCATAAAATTGTGAAGATTGTTAATGCTACCAACAAACAACCACAGGTAATCAATACAAATATTCTTTTTAAAATTTTACTCATTTTAGTATTATTTATTATACGAATTTGTTAAAGTTATGGCATCAGAATTAAACAAAATTTAGATATTAAATAAAAAAATGAAACAACTAATCAAAAATATATGGAAAAAAATTTATACATTGATGCATCGCATCCAGATGAGACTAGAGTTGTACTTAAATCAAATGGACATATTGAAGACTACGAATACGAGGGCGTAAAAAATACTTTAATAAAAAATAATATTTACTTAGGTAAAGTTAGTCGTGTAGAACCTTCCTTACAGGCTGCCTTTGTGGACTTTGGAAGAGAAAGACACGGTTTTTTATCATTTAATGATATCCAATCTGATTATTATCAAATCCCTCAAAGTGATTTAGAAAAAATTAAACAAGAAGAAGAAAAAGTAAGACAAGAATTACAAAAAGAAAGCGAGCAACAAGAAGAAAAAAATTTAAATGAAGGTAATCTTGAAGCTGATGATCCTGTTGAAAAAAATCCTGATCCTGTAGTAACTGAAGAAATAAATAAAACTACAAATAGATATCGTTTAAAAAGATATAAAATTCAAGAAGTAATAAAACCTAATCAAGTAATTCTTACTCAAGTTATAAAAGATGAAAGAGGATCTAAAGGTGCTGCTTTAAGTACTTTTATATCCATAGCAGGTAAATATATTGTATTAATGCCTAACACGCCAAAAGGAGGAGGAATATCTCGTAAAATATTTAATCCAGGCGAAAGGAAAAAAATTAGAACTATCTTGAATGAAATTGATATCCCGAAAGAAATGGGATTAATTGTAAGAACTGCAGGAGCAAACAAAACAAAAAATGAAATTGATCATGACTTACAAAATTTGATTAAAGTTTGGAATTTAATTAAAGAAAAAGCCATGAACTCAATAGCACCTATGCTTATCCATCATGAAAGTGAAATAATAAAAAGAACCTTGAGAGACATGTATGATGACAAAACAAAAAGTATAATTGTTGAAGGTAACGAGGGTTACAAAAAAACTCAAAATTTTATGAAAATGATGATGCCAAGTCATGTTAAAAAAATAAAAAAGTATAGAGATAAAATTCCACTATTTTTAAAAGAAAATATAGAAAGTAAACTTAATCAAATATTTGAAACAAAAGTTAAATTAAGCTCAGGAGGTTATTTGGTAATTAACCCAACTGAAGCTTTAATCTCTATCGATGTAAATTCTGGTAAGTCTATCAAGCAAAAAAATGTTGAAAGCACTGCACTTGATACAAATCTTGAAGCTGCTGAAGAAATAGCAAGACAAATTAAAATTAGAGATTTATCCGGACTTATAATAATAGATTTTATTGATATGTTAAATTATGGAAATAAAAGATTAGTTGAAAGAAAAATGAGAGAAAAATGTAGAACCGATCGAGCTAGAATTCAGATAGGACGCATTAGTAGTTTTGGTCTATTAGAAATGTCAAGACAAAGACTTAGGGAAAGCAGTGTTAAATGGCAAGTTTCACTGACAGATGAATCATTTTCTTTAAAAGTATTGAAACTAATTGAAATAAAAGCAATTTTAAATAAAGCTAAATATGTAAAACTTAAAATTTGTGAAAAAGTGTCAAATTTTATGAAAGAAAATTTCATAAAAGATTTAAAATACTTTGAAAATAAAAATAAAATTAAAATTGACATTATTTCAGATAATTCATTGGTAATTCCTGAGTATACAATTGATTTTCAAAATAAAGGCAAAAAAACTATAGAGGTAGTTGAATTCGTTACAAAACTGAAAAACCTAGAAGATTTAGAAAAAGAGGTAAAAAATAATAATTTAAATAAACATGTTGATAAAATTAAATTTAAAAAAAAAATTTTTAATAAAAAAAAATTTTATAAAAAAAAATATTTTAAAAAAACTAGACAAGCCCTCTAGTTGGTGAAGAAGGAATAGCAAAATCAGATTTTGAAATTCTGCCAGACAAATAAGAGTTTCTTCCAGCTAAAACTGCATTTTTCATTGCTATAGCCATTTGAAAAGGATTTTTAGCTTTCGCAATTGCAGTATTTACTAGGACTGCATCACAACCTAATTCCATAGCAATTGTTGCGTCTGATGCCTGACCGATACCAGCATCAATAATTAATGGCAGTTTTATTTGACTTCTTATTATTCGAATATTAGTTTTATTTTGAATTCCCAATCCAGATCCTATAGGTGCCGCCAAGGGCATAATTGCTGACGCTCCGACATTTTCTAATCTTTTGGCCATTAAAGGATCATCAGTACAATAAACCATTACTTTAAATCCTTCTTTTGTTAAGATTTCAGTTGATTTTAAAGTTTCAATCATATCTGGAAATAATGTCTTTTTATCTCCTAACACTTCTAACTTTACTAATTTCCATCCTCCCATCTCTCTTGCTAACCGTAATGTCCTTAAAGCTTCTTCTGAATTAAAACAACCGGCTGTATTTGGTAAATAAGTTATTTTTTTGGGATCAATATAATCCATTAATAAAGGTTTTTTTTTATCTACAATATTTACTCTTCTTACTGCAACGGTAACTATTTCGGCGCCAGATAGTTTTACAGCTTTTGCGCATTCTGACATACTTTTGTATTTTCCAGTGCCTACAATTAAACGTGACTTAAATTTTCTTTTAGCAATTATTAAATTATCTATCTTTTTCATTAACCACCGCCAATAAAATGAACTATTTCAATTTTATCATTTTTTTTTATTTTAATTTTACCTAATGATTTCTTATTGACTATTGTTTGATTTAATTCAATAGCAACCTTATTGATTGGTACTTTTAGATTTTTTGTCAAACTTAATAAAGTAGCTTTATCTTGAATTTTGATAAATTTTCCATTCAGTTTTATTTTTATTTTATTTATTTTTTTCATAATATATAAGGATTCAATGAAAAATAATATTATTGTTATTAATGGTCCAAATCTTAATCTATTAGGTGAAAGAGAACAATCACAATATGGCTCAGTCACCTTTGATGAGTTAAAAAGTAATTGTATTGAATATTCAAAAACCTTAGAAATTAATATTGAATTCACACAATCAAATATTGAGGGTGAAATTGTAACTATTATACAGGAAGCTAAAAAAAAATATGGTGGATTAATAATAAATGCAGCTGGATTCACTCATACTTCTGTTGCTATTCGTGATGCGCTGGCTATTTTTAAAAAACCCATTATCGAACTTCATATATCAAATATATATAAAAGAGAGGAATTTAGACATAAATCTATGATTAGTGACGTAGTAACTGGAATAATTTGTGGGTTAGGTACTAATGGTTATATTTTGGCCATAAATGCAATGCATGAATTGCTAAAAAATGGAAATAGATAAAAAAATAATAAAAAAATTAATAGAAACTTTAGAAGATCTAAAAAAATCACTAAAAGGTCAAGATATTATTAATAGTAATGAATCGGACGAAGAAAAAATTGATGTCTCTGGTGAAGTCATTAAAAGTCCTATAGTCGGAACAGCATATTTGTCACCTGAACCAGGAGCTAAACCATTTGTTTCAGTTGGAAAAAAAATAAAAAAAGGTGAAACTTTATTAATTGTTGAAGCAATGAAAACAATGAACCACGTTCCAACTACGAAAGACGGTGTTGTTAAAAAAATTTGTGTAGAAGATGGTCAGCCAGTTGAATTTGGTCAAACTATAATCATTCTTGAGTAATGTTTAAAAAAATATTAATTGCGAATCGTGGTGAGATTGCAGTTAGAATAATTAGAGCATGTAAAGAATGGGGTATTCAAACTGTAGCAGTTCACTCCGATGTAGATAAAGACAGTATGCATGTAAGATTAGCAGACGAAAGTGTCTGCATAGGTTCACATCAACCAGCAAATAGTTATTTAAACATACCTGCAATAATGTCTGCGGTTGAATTAACAAGCTCAGAAGCAATCCATCCTGGTTATGGTTTTTTATCTGAGAATGCAAATTTTGCAAAAATTCTTGAAGAAAACAAAATAAAATTTATCGGTCCTTCCTCAAAATTAATTAAAATGATGGGTGACAAAATTCAAGCAAAAAAAATTGCAAAAGAATATGGATTACCAGTTATAGAAGGTTCTGAAGGTGGCGTATCGGAATTAAAAGAAGCTAAAGAAATATCAAAAAAAATAGGATTTCCCGTATTAATTAAAGCAGCAGGAGGAGGAGGTGGCAAAGGAATGAAAATTGTCCATAATGAAAAAGATTTTGATTTATCTTTTTCTGCCGCAAGAACTGAAGCGATGAAATATTTTGGTAATGACGAAGTTTATATAGAAAAATTTTTTCAAAATCCTAGACATATTGAAGTTCAAGTATTATCCGGAAAAAATAGAACTATTCATTTACATGAAAGAGATTGCTCTGTTCAAAGACGACACCAAAAACTTATTGAAGAAACGCCAAGTCCAGTTTTGTCTGATGAATTAAGAAAAGATTTATTTGAAAAAACAATAAATATGGTAAGCAAAATTGGATATGAAGGAGCCGGAACTGTTGAGTTTATTTATGAAGATGGAAAATTTTTTTTCTTAGAAATGAATACAAGAATTCAAGTAGAGCATCCAGTAACGGAAGTTGTTACTGGAATAGACATTATAAAAGAACAAATCCATATTGCTTTTACTGGTAAAACTGCATTAACGCAAAATGATATAAAACCAAGAGGACATGCAATCGAATGTAGAATAAATGCTGAAGATCCAAGTAAAAACTTTCAACCTTGTCCTGGCACAATTGTAATGTGCCATCAACCATCAGGTTTTAGAACTAGAGTAGATGGATCAATTTATCAAGGTTATAAAATACCTCCTTATTATGATAGTATGGTTTGTAAGTTGATTTGTCATGGAAGAAATAGAAGTGAAGCAATACAAAGAATGAAACGTTCATTAGATGAGTTTGTACTCGAAGGTATAACAACAACCATTGAATTACATAGAAAACTTTTAAGTCACAAAAAATTTATAAACTCAAATTTTAATACAAGCTGGTTAGATAATGAAAAAATTATCTAATAACATTGTGTAAGCCAAATATCATAAACTGGATGGTCAAATGGTCTAACTGTTGGACTTGATGAAAAAGTCCATCCGTTAAAAACAAAAACCTCATCATTATTTTTATTTGTTAAATCCTTAACTTGAAGATAGGCTGTAATTTCAGGATTATCATCAAACTCTGAATTTTTGCATTTTAAAGATTTAATTAAAAGATTTTTAAACTTTTTTTCTTCTCCAATTTTAATTTTTAATACATTGCTCTTTGAGCTAACTTTATCTAAAATTTTAACCTCAATAAAATTACCTTCAAAAGATTCTAAATTTTCTGAAAAATTTACTACTGGGTTAAAAGCTACAAATATAAAAATAATAAAAAATTTATAAAAATTAATTTTTCCAGCTTTTATATTTTTTACGAATTTTATTATCATCTTTGTTTGGATGATAAGAATTATCAGTGCCTGTTTGATTTGAT
>CACJXT010000014.1 GCA_902597425.1 uncultured Pelagibacteraceae bacterium
TGAATAGTTTCTGCTGCAACTACTTTTATATTAACTTCGGCTTCAATCTCAGAATGAAGAATAACTTTTGCCTTAAAAACTCCAAGAGATTTAATTTCTTTTGTAAGTTGAATCATTGATGGTTTTATGTCTAGTTTTTCTATTCCCAAAATTGTTTTTGAAATTTCTGTTGGCTTAACTGAACCATATAATTCATTGTTTTCTGTGCTTAATTTTTTGATTGTATATTCTTTGTCGTTAATTCTTACATATATTTTTTTTGCTTCTTTTTTCTTTTCTTGATCTTTTTTTCCTAATTCTAATTTAATTTTCTCTACTTCTTTAATATTTTCTTTTGAAGCATAAAAGGCTTTTTTGTTTGCAATTAAATAATTTCTAGCAAAACCTCTTTTAACGTCAATTATATCTCCTATTGACCCTATACTTCTTATATTTTCTAATAAAATAACTTTCATTTAAATTAGTGCTAAATTTCTTGCTCTCTTTATTGAAATAGAAAGCTCACGTTGTTTTTTTTGACAAACATTAGTAATTCTTGAAGGTAGTATTTTTCCGTTATCAGAAATATATTTTTTTAACAGTTTAATATTTTTATAATTGACAACTGGAGCTCCTTTTATTGAAAGAGGGCATGATTTCTTAAATTTATATTTATTTGGCTGAAATATACTTAATTTTGCAAAGTTACTTTGTCTGTTTTTTTTATTGTTAGTTTTTTTTCTTCTAAACATTGCTATTTCTTATTACTTTTTTCGTTGTTTTCTGAATTTGAAAAATAATTAGTTTTAAGATCAAATTTTTTAACTTTTACAGACATGTATCTTAAAAGATTTTTATCTATAATTTCATTCTGTTCTAATTCTTTAATAATTTTACCCGTACCTTTGATTTTAAAATGTATATAGTTACCTTTTTTATTCTTTTTAATGATGTGGGATAAGTTTAGAAGACCCCAATTTTGAGTTTGAACTATACTTCCATCAAACTCTTCTATAATTTTTGAATATTTTTCGGTTATTTGCTTAATTTGACTAGCAGTTGCATCTTGTCTAGCAACAATTGTATGTTCATATAAATTCATATTTGTTCTTTTATAAAAATTGAGGATATACTATTATAATTCTTTAATTACAACACTTAAAACCGCGGTTAATTTTAAATATTTAAATGTTTTCAGTAATTTTTCCAGGTCAAGGGTCCCAGATTGTGAGTATGGGCAAAGAGTTTTATACAAAATTTGATATTGTTAAAAAACTTTTTAATGAAGCTGATGAAATATTAGGTTTTTCAATATCAAATTTAATTTTAGAAGGACCTAAAGATAAATTAGACTTAACAGAAAATACACAACCTGCGATTTTTTTATTAGGATATTCAATATTTCAACTTTTAAAAAGAGAGTTTAATATAGATTTAAATAAAGCTAATTTTTTTGCAGGACACTCATTAGGTGAATACACGGCTTTAGCATCGGCTAATGCATTAAATTTTTCAGATACACTAAGGATATTAAAGATTAGAGGCAATGCTATGCAAAGTGCAGTTCCCAAAGGTGAAGGTGGTATGGTAGCGGTACTCGGATCTGAAATTGAAAAAATAGAAAAAATTATTGAAGAAAATAAAAATAAGTATGAATGTTTTATTGCAAATGACAACTCTAATGGTCAACTGGTTATTAGCGGCAATAATAATCAATTAGAAAAATTTATTTCAGATTTAAAATCTAATAGTATAAAAAATATTAAATTACCTGTTAGCGCACCTTTTCACTGTAAATTAATGAAAAAGGCAACTGACATAATGGCTAAAGAAATTGAAAAATTAGAGTTTAAAGATCCAACAAATATTCTAATTTCAAATGTGACTGCCAAAGAAATTACTAGCACATCTTTATTAAAAGATTTATTAATAAAACAAATCGAAAGCAGAGTTCGTTGGAGAGAAAGTGTAATTTTAATGATAAATAAAGGAGTTAGTCAATTTATAGAAATCGGACCTGGAAAAATTTTATCAGGTTTAATTAAGAGAATTGATAAAAATATAAAAGTTAGTGCAATAAATCATGAAGAAGATATAAAGTTAATAAATATAAATGATTAATTTTAAAGGTAAAAAAATATTAATAACAGGTGCTACAGGTGGTATAGGACATGCTCTGGTTAAAAAGTTTGTATCTTTAGAAGGCAATGTTCTTGCCACAGGTACAAAAATAGAAAAATTAGATATTTTAAAAAAAGAATTTCCAAAAATTAATATTCTAAAATTTGATATTTCAAATCATTCAAAAATAGGAGAGTTTATAGAAAATGTTTCGTCTCAATTAACTGGATTAGATATTTTAATTAATAATGCTGGAATTAATTTGGATAACTTGTCATTAAGAATGAAAGATGAAGAATGGAAAAAAGTAATAGATATAAATTTAGGATCAACATTTTTTCTTTGCAAACATGCAATTAAAAAAATGTTAAAAAACAAATATGGAAGAATAGTAAATATAACTTCTGTAGTTGGCCATACCGGCAACTTAGGACAATCAAATTATTCAGCATCAAAAGCAGCAATTATTGGAATGTCAAAAAGCTTAGCAATTGAATATGCAAAAAAAAATATTACAATTAATTGTGTTTCACCCGGTTTTATTCAATCTAGCATGACAGACAGAATTGTTGAAACTATAAAAGCGGCATTAACATCTAGAATTCCTATGTCTAGATTGGGAACAGGTGAAGATGTATCTAATACTGTGGCTTTTTTGTCCTCAGAATCAGCTTCATATATTACTGGAGAAACAATACATGTTAATGGCGGCATGTATATGGCTTGACAAAGTTGAGTAATAATTTATTAACGAAATATAACAAATAGGAACAGTATGTCAGAAGATATTTCAAGCAGGGTAAAAAAAATTGTTTCAGATCATTTAGGAATTGATGAGGCTAAAGTAACAGACGAATCTAGCTTTATAGATGATCTTGGAGCTGATAGTTTAGACACAGTAGAACTAGTTATGGCTTTTGAAGAAGAATTTGGTTCAGAAATTTCTGACAGTGAAGCTGAAAAAATTTTAACAGTAAGTGACGCAATTAAATTTATTGAAGGCAAAAGTAATTAGTTTGAATTAAATGTCCTTAAACAATGATGGGATAATGGTAATATTATCATCACCATCTGGAGCGGGCAAAACCACACTTGTTAAACTATTATCTGAACGTAGAAATTATTACACTTCAATTTCACATACAACTAGAAAACCCCGAAATAATGAAGAGGATGGAAAAAATTATTACTTTGTAAACAATGATCAGTTTCAAAATTTAATTAAAAAAAAAGAATTTTTAGAATATGCAAATGTATTCAGTCATCTTTATGGGACGACCAAAATACCTGTAATAAAAAACCTTAAAAATAGTAAAAATGTTGTCTTCGATATTGATTGGCAAGGAACCGAGCAAATTAAAAAAAAAAATTTAGAATACAAATTGCTCACATTTTTTGTTCTACCTCCTAGCAAAAAAGTATTATTTAATAGATTATCAAATAGAGATATGAAAGATAAACTTATTGTTGAAGAGAGAATGAAAGAGTTTAATAAAGATATACTTCATTGGAAAAATTATGATTACGTAGTAATTAATGACGATTTACAAAGATGTTTTAATGAAATTTGTGAATTAATAGATTCTTTTATCAGCCAATCTAAAAATAATTATGATAGAAAATTAATAGAAAAACATATTAATAAATTAACTTCTTAAATTTTCATACTGTTTTGTAATAAGATAGTAGGTACTAGGAGATAAATTTTGAGGTCTCAAATTTAAATCAAGATTAAGTTTTTCTGCAAAATATTTAGAATCACTGAATATTTTATTAAACGAATTTTTAATTTTTTTTCTTCTTTGATTAAAAAAAACTCTAGTTATCATTTCAAGGTTTTTTGCATCATTAATTTCAAAATATTTTTTTTTTGGAGTAAATACTAATAACGAACTTTCAACTTTAGGTTTGGGAGAAAAACAATATGCGCTAATATCAAATATTTTTTTTACATCTAGCTTCCAATTGGAAAGTATCGTTAACCTTCCATAATTTTTAGAATTTGTTTTGGCTAAAATTCGATCAGCAACTTCTTTTTGAAACATTAATATTAAACTTTTATACCATTTTTTATTATAGTTACTAGTTATCCATTTTGATAATATTTGAGTAGAAATATTATAAGGCAGATTACCAAAAACAATTAATTCATCATTTGAAATTAAATGTTCTGAAATTTTTAATATATCTTTATTTATAATATTAATTTGATTTTTAAACCTTTTAGACAATAAGTTTGCAAGATTTTCATCTTTTTCAATTACAAAAATATTTTTTGGTTTTTTATTTATTATAGATTCAGTTAAATTTCCAGTTCCAGGACCAATTTCCAAAATATTATCGTTTGACTGTATATTGGCTATGGTAACTATTTTGTTAATTATATTTTTATCAATAAGGAAATTTTGTCCTAAACTTTTTTTTGCTTTAATTTGCACGAATTTTTTTCAAAAATGATAATGACTCAATTAAACTTCCAGGGTTTGATTTATTCTTGCCAAACATTGAACTATTTGGACCATGATCTGGTGAAACCCTTATAAATGGTAATCCCAGAGTAACATTAATGGCATTAAATCCAAAAAGAGCCTTAATAGGAGTTAAAACTTGATCATGATACATTCCAATAAAAACATCATATTTTTTTATATTTTTTTTTATAAAAATGGTATCGGCTGATAAAGGCCCTTCAACATTTATTTTTTTTCTTTTTAAAATTTTAATTGCAGGTTTAATTATTTTATCTTCTTCGCTAAATTTATCAATTGTTTCACAATGTGGATTTAAACCACATACAACAAATTTAATTCTTTTATTAAGATATTTTTTGTAAAAATTATTAATTATCTTAATTTTTTTAACAATTATATTTGTTTTAATTTTTTTGTTCACTTTTTTTAAAGGTAAATGAGTTGTTATTGGACTAACTGAAATTTTATTATTATAAATAAGCATTACTTCGTTATTTCTGGTGTTTGTTTTGTGTGCAAGATATTCAGTAACTCCCAAAAATTTTTTTTCTAAAAAATGTTTTTTGGAGACTGGACCATTTATTAATGCAAAACCTATTTTATTTTTCATTAATTTTAGCGCTATATTAAAACATTCATTGATATATTTTTTTGATTTAAAAGAAATCTTATTATTTTTGTAATTATATTTTACGTCTATTAAATTAATATTTTTGTTATTCAATTTTTTTTTGTTTAATGTGCTTTGATTTATCAAATTGATGTTAAATTTATAACCCAATATTTTCATTTGATTAAAGATTAATTTTTTAGAAGCAATTAAAATTAAAGGTCTGTTATAATTTTTAATGAATTTGGAGTTATAAACTTTAAAAAATAATTCTAAAAAAATACTATAGGGCTCCCCACTAACAACAATTATTGGATTAAATTTCATTAATTGTTGCGTTATTTTTTATTTTACTAAAAAATATATTAGACATTTGATTTAACTGTTTGTTTCTTTCATAATTTTCTAGCTTTTTCAGTTCTTTATTAATATCTAAATTATCATTTTTTATTTTTTTAATATCTTCTACTTTTAGTATTAGATAACCTTCTACAAGATTAATAGGTTTTGAATACTCATTAATTTTTAATTTTTCTAATTTTTTTACTATTTCTATAGATAATTGATTTTCATTTACCCATCCAATATCACCACCGACTCTTGAAGTATCTGCTATACTATAAATGTTAGCTGAACTTTTAAATCCAACACTTTCTATGCTTTTTTTAATTAATTCATATTTTTTATTTACATCTTCACTAGCTTCACTTCTAAATAAAATTTCTGATAGTAAATATGAAGTTTGATTCCCTTTTAGTTTTAGTATTTTTTTTCTTAATTCTTCCAAATCAATTTTTACTTGTTCATTATATTTTTGAAATATTAATTGGTTCCAAACAGTTTCAATTCTAATTTTCATTTTTATTTCTCTATAATTAAGTCCAAATTTTTCTATGTATTTTTTAAATTCTTTCTTACTATTTAAACCTAATTTTTTATAAAAATTTTTAATTACATCATCTAAATAGTCACTTTCCTCTCCTAGATCATAATATTTTTCTATTTCATTTTTTTTAATTTTTTCTTTTATTATTGAATTTTTAGCTATTAATAGAGCTTTCTCCTTATTTACTTCTTTAAATTCGTTATTAAGTGCTATCAAATAATTATATTCTTTTTGCACATCTATATTGGTTATTATTTCATTATCAATTTTTAAAATAATTTTGACATTTTCAGTTGCAAACAAATAACTTTGAAAAAAAGTAGTTATTAATAATGTTTTTAACATTATTCTTAAAAGAAAATTCATAGTATCTATCTACTAATTTAATTTAGGGCCACCAACTTTTCCAAAAGGCATTATAGTTATTTTAAAAAGTAGTTGCTCTTCTGGCTTTAAATCATTGTCTTCGTAGTATTCCTTATTGTATTGGATTTCTGCTGCCAAACAATCATTTTTGTATTGATAAATTAAGTTATAAAACTCTGTTAAATTGGTTTCTTTATTTTTTCTAGTAGAAAAACTTAAAGAATTTGATTCATCAAAACTATAAGAAGTTTCATTCGCTATGTAACTTTTACTTCCAATTATATTTTGTTCCTGCAAATATTCAAAGCTCGTAACAAAATTATTCAGTGATAAACTCGTCTTTATTGAATCATAGTTAGAAGTGTCTAAACTGCTATCTAATGAAAAATTGTAATCAATATTAAAATATTCATTTGGTTTATATTTTGCATTTCCAACAATATCTGATGTTTTTTCTCCAATAGTGCTATTTTTAGGAAGGTCTGGATTTTCTTGATCTCTAAAAACAGTAGCTAAGTTTAATAGCAATAATTCATCGTTATTATCTTTTTTTGTTAATTTATATTCACTACCAATAGTTAAAGACTGACCACCTTCTACGGTATTATTGCTTGCAATCCTATTACTAGAAAAAATGTTATTTATATTAATTCTTCTATCATCACCTGATATATTTTTTGTTTCGGTTGGGCTATATCTTATAGAAGCAGTAGGTTTAAAAAAACTATCAAAATTTTCTCCTATTTTTTTTAAAGGATAAGATGACTCAAATATAAAAGAACCCAACAATTTGTTACTAGTTTTATCTCTATGCGTCGTTGAATTATCTCCATTAGAATTTACATTTTTTAAAAACAAATTAAATTTATTCTTTAAGCCGCTGCTTAAAATATAGTCAAAAGATTCATATTCCAAATTGTTTACTAGTACAGCATCATGAGAATCTGTTCCATATTTTTTCTGATAACCCTGTAAATCAAAATTTAGAGTTCCATTATATTCTGGATTTAAACTTATTGTTTTAGCAAGCTCAATATTTGGATAAACAAATTCATATTTTTCATTTTTGTCTTTGTTTAAATCTTCGTATGATTCAAATGAAGTTTTGATGTAAGTATCTTCATTACTCATTTCTAAATTTGCAAAAGAATTTAATGAAGTTTGATTATTTATTAATGGAGATTCAATTTTGTAAGTTTTAAGATAAGTAGGGTTAGAAGTTGTTTCAATATTAATTTCTATTGTTGAGTTGTTAAACTTTTCAAAATCATAATTAAAAATAGAGTTAGAAAAAAAATGATTTTTTTGATCTTCATTATCAAAAATATTTAAACTTTTTTCAGTAAATATACTAAAGTCTAAAATATGAGAAGATTTCTTTCTTTCTTCACGGTATTCAGATTGTAAAATTGAACTTCCATCTGCATACAATCTAGGTGTAAATGTTAAATCTTTATTATCAGCTATTACTTTAAAATAAGGAATTTGCAAAGATGTACCCAAGGTATTAGTTTCTGATAGTTTAGGAATTAAAAAACCGGATTGTCTTTTAACAGTTGGATCAGGATGAAAAAATTTAGGGAAGTATACAACCGGTTTGTCATAAATTTTTAGCCAAGCATCTTTGTAATATATTGTTTTTTTTGATTTATCATGTTTAATTTCTTTAGCCTGCATTGTCCATGGAGGACAATGATCAGTTTTCCTGCAGGTTGTAAATACACCTTTTGAAACAGTAGTTATATTATTGTTAGAGTATAGCTTATTTCCTTTAAGTCTAGGTTCATTTTTTGGATTTCCAAAAGTAGAATTTGTAAATTCAATTTTTAAATCTTTTCCAATAATTTCATTAGATTCTAAATTAACCATAGCATCATCAATAAAATATTCATTTAATTGAATGTCTGTGTATTTGATTTTTTTACCTCTTATTTCATTTTTAAATTTGAGGTAGTTAAAATTTTTTAATTCAAATTTATTTCCTATTTTATCTTTAAATACCGTTTGATCTTTAGAGAAAAAATTTCCTTTAGTTTTAAAATATGTAAGATTACTCGAATTTATAGTATATTTATCTGAGATCTTAATTTCTACATCACCAGTTGAAATAAATTTTTCTTGATTTTTAAAGTAATCTATTTTGTTACCGGTGATTACTGTATTATCAGTACTATTTACTGCCACAACATTTCCCATTAACTCTAAATGTAAATTATTTTTATTGTATATAAATTTATCTGCTTCTAAAGTTTGATCTTCAGAAATTACTTTGACGCCATCTTCGCCAATTAACAAATTTCCATTTTCCAATATTTCTAATTTTGTTGCAGTGAATTCGAGATCTTTGCTAAAAGAATCTTTTAGAAAAAAGGTTAAAAAGATTATGATTAAAAAAAAATTTTTTGCGATTTTATTTTTCATTTACTCTAATTGATCCAACAGTACAGAAAATTAATAATATTAATAAAGGAAACCATATTGAAGTCATAATTGGGATTTTATCATTTTCACCAAGGAAATTAAAAAAATATTGAACATAATAAATGATTACAGATAGAGAAATTCCTAAAATTAAATGAAATATTCTTGATTTATTAGCTTTAATATTGAGCATTATTATCCCTGATAATAATGTCATTATCATTAAATAAATTGGATAAGCAATAATCTTGTGTTTATGAGCATCAACTTCCAAAGTTGAGTAACCCAGTGAATCATAATCTTTTTTGAGTTTTTCCAACTCCCACATTGTAAGAGATGACAAATTTGAAAATAAAGTATTTATTTTTTCCAAATTAAAATGAGTTTTTATTAAAAATTCTTTTTCTTTAGAGGTAACATTGTTTATATGTATTTTGGCATTCATAGCTTTCCATGTTGTGTTTTGAATATCCACTTTCTCTGCTTCGATATTTTTTACTAATTGAAAATCTTTTGATAGTTCAGTGATTGAGACATCTTTTAAATAATAGTCATCAATACTACTTGCGTTTACAATTAATATAGAATCATCAATTTCGTCTTTTAACCACAGTCCATTTTCAGTAATAACAGCTAAATATTTATTATCTAAAGTATAATCGTTCTTTAGATCTAAATATAGATATTTAAATTTTGCAGAAAAATTATAAAAAACAAATATTATGAATAAAGCTAAAATTAACGCTGTAGATGTTAAAATTTTTAATATCTTAAAATTATCTAAACCAAAATTTTTGTAAATACTCAATTCATTTTTATCGAAAATTTGAATAAAGAAAAATTGTGTGGAAACTAAAAATATGAATGGAAAAATATCATAAAGTATTGATGGTGCATTTAGAAATGTCAATAATAAAGGATATAAAAAGCCTGTTTCTATATTTTTAAAAAAACTTAATTCTTCAAATATATTTAGCGTAAAAATTAGAGCATAAAATATAAAAGAAATTTTAAGAAGAGTTTCTATATATTCTTTGATTATATATTTTACGTAGGTTTTTATGATCATTTTATCTATATTTTTTTTGACCTTGTTTTAAAAATATTAAAAGTGAAGTAAAAAATTAAAAATGGTATTAATAAAAATGTTAAAAAGGCCAACTGGTTAATGCTAGCAAATTTAATTGATAGCTTAGAAAAAATTATGATAGCAATTCCCATCCCAAACAAAATAAATTTTAATTTTGTGTAACTTCGATTTTCTTTGGATTTTATTATTAGAAAGCATGCAATCAATGAAAGTAAAGGAAGGTAAGATGGTAAATAAATTCTTTTAAGCAGTTCTTGAACTACTTCTTTGTAAAAATCTGGAGTACATCTTAAATATAAATTTTCTTTCATGATTTTTTGTTGGCTCAAAGTATTAACTATACAAGAAATTAGAGCATAAGTTTCATGTTCTTGTATTTTTGGCCAAGTCGTTGTTTTAGTTGTATATTTTGATAAGTTAACTCTTGTTTCTTCAAAATCTAGAGCAATTGTTTTGTTATCTTCAATATTAATAATTTTTCCATAATTTAAAATTAAAAAATTTGAATTTTCAGAGCTCGTTAAAATTCCTTTTTTTGCATAAATAATTTGAGATTTTTTAGTATCAATTTCATCTTTTAAAAAAATATTAAACATTTCACCTTTATTATTTTTTTTACCTATAAAGATTGTTAAATTTTCAACAGTATCGATGAATTTTTTTTCTTTAAGCAAAGAGGGAAAGAAGTCAATAGTTGAGGTTCTAATAAAAGATCTTGCTAAATTTTGGCTTTTTGGAACTATTATAGTGGTTAGTAAAATTTGAACAATTAAGTAAATTATTGAAAACTTAATAATATTTTTGGTAAAGTTTTCTTTTGTTATTCCATTGGTCCAAAATATTAGCAATTCGTTGCTTTTCTCATATTGTGCAAGAATATAAAATAAGGATACAAAAAATACAAAGGGCAATACTGCACTTATGATTTTAGGAAAATTTAAAATTGTATAGTAAAAATAAATATAAAAACCATGTCCATCTTCAGCAACATAATCTAAAAAATTTACTGCCTGTATGACCCAGACAATTGAACCGACGCTCAACAAAATAATCAAGAAAAAATTATTGATATCAAATATAATTTTGCGAAAAATTTTTTTTTTCATTGAAATATGCCACTTTTGAACATATATAACATTTCAACCATAAGTATATATTTAAAAATCTATGACTGTTCAAGTTAACTATACAAATAAGGATAAATCAAGAGTTCAAGGTGTAATCGCTTTATTTACCGAAGATAAATTCCAAACAAAAAATACAAGGAGTTTTTTATCAAAAAATGAAACTTCCTATGTTGAAAAAATTTTAAAAAATAAAAAAAATACTAAGGAAAATATTGTTTCATTTAATATGAATGAAAAAACTATTTTTATATTAATATCTATAAAAAAAGACTTAAAAGGTTCCGATGTAGAAAATTTAGGCGCAGAATTTTACAATTTTATAAAAAAAAACTCATTTAAAGATATATCTATAATTGCCGGAAGTGTAAAAAGTAAACCAGGAAAAGATTTTATAGGTCGTTTTATACACGGACTTAAATTAAAATCATATGAATTTAATATATATAAATCGAAAAAAATAGAAAAAATTATAACAATTAGTTTAATTGGAAAACAAAGTCCTTTATCAATAAAAAATAAATTAAAATTTAAAGCCCTAGAAGAAGGAACATTTTTTACCAGAGATCTTGTTTCAGAACCTGGAAATATTTTACATCCAGATGAATATGCAAAAAGATTACTTAAATTAAAAAAATATGGATTAAAAGTTACAGTTTATGATGAAAAAAAATGTAAAAAATTAGGAATGAATGCTTTAGTTGGAGTAGGACAGGGAAGCATTAGAGGATCTTATCTAGTTACAATAGAGTGGAACGGATCCAAATCAAAATCAAAACCTTTAGGTTTTGTTGGAAAAGGAGTTTGTTTTGATACCGGAGGTATTTCATTAAAACCTGCAAAATTTATGGAAGACATGACATATGACATGGCAGGATCAGCTGTAGTAGTTGGACTAATGAAAAACTTAGCAATAAGAAAAGCAAAAATAAATGCTGTTGGAGTAGTAGGACTTGTTGAAAATATGCCAGGCGGAAATGCACAAAGACCTGGTGATATTGTAAAATCATATAGCGGCAAGACAATAGAAGTTTTAAATACTGATGCAGAGGGAAGATTAGTTTTGGCAGACGCATTAACTTTCACAGAGAAAAAATTTAAACCTCAACTGATGATAGACTTAGCAACATTAACAGGAGCTATAATTGTTTGTTTGGGATCTGAATACGCAGGACTTTTTTCAAACAACGATAAACTTTCAAAACAGATTTTTGATGCAGGAGAAAAGGTTGATGAAAAGGTATGGAGATTACCTTTGCATAAGAATTATGATAAGCTGATGGACTCAAAAAATGCAGATATGCAAAATATAAATTACGTTGGTGGTGCTGGATCAACTACAGCAGCACAATTTTTACAAAGATTTATAATTAACAAAACACCATGGGCCCATCTTGATATAGCTGGAATGGCTTTTTCAAAATATGCAGGTGCTTTAAATTCAGGTGGTGCTACAGGCTATGGAGTGAGATTATTAAATCAATTTGTTGAAGATAACTATGAGTAATTTGGAACAAACACTATCAATAATTAAACCTGATGCTGTAAAAAGAAATTTAGAAAATGAAATTAAAGAGATTTTTAGGAACAAAGATTTTAATATAGTTAATGAAAAAAAGATTCAGCTTTCAAAATTAGAAGCTGAGGAGTTTTACAAAGTCCATGAAACAAAGCCTTTTTATGATGATTTATGTGCTTATTTATCATCAGGACCAATTGTAGTTATGGTACTTGAAAAAGAAAATGCAATAGTGGCTAATAGAGAATTAATGGGAGCCACTAATCCTAAAGACGCAAAAGATGGTACAATTAGAAAAAAATATGGAATTTCTATAGACAAAAACTCAGTTCATGGATCCGATAGTATTGAAAACGCAAAAATAGAAATAGATTTTTTTTTTAAAAATTAATTAAAAACTTTCAGAATAGCAGCAGGATATAATTTATGTTCTTCTTTAATAATTTTTTTATCTAATGAAATTGGAGTTTCATTTTTTACAATTTTAACTTTTTTTTGCATAATTATTTTTCCTGAATCAAGTTTTGAATTAACATAGTGAACAGTGCAACCTGAAAATTTTTCATTATTATTTAATGCTCTTACACTGGTATTTAACCCTTTATATTTCGGAAGAAATGAAGGATGAATATTAATAATTTTTTTCTTAAATTTTTTTATAAAGCTATTTGATAAAATTTTCATAAATCCAGCAAGGCAAATAAATTTAATCTTTCTTTTTTTAAGAATTAACAATAAATCTTTTTCTGCAGTTTTTTTATTTTTATAGTCTATTATTTTTTTTTTAATTTTATTCTTTCTTGTATATTTTAAACCCATTGCATCTTTTTTATCTGAGACGACTAAATCAATTAAAATAGGAGATTTCTTAGTTTTTGAAAATTTTATTAAATTATATAAATTGCTTCCTCTACCTGAAATTAATACTGCAGTTTTAACTTTTTTAAGACCAGTCAATTTTTTTATCTAGTTTAACTTTATTTTTTCCAGAAGTTATTTTTCCAATAATATATGGTTTATAGTCTTTGGTAAAAAATTTTTTTGTTTTATTTAAATTTTTTGGATCTATTATAATACAAAATCCAACTCCACAATTAAATGTTCTCACCATTTCTTGGTCTTCTATATTGTTTTGTTTTAACCACTTAAAAATTTTTTGTGTTTTAACTTTGCTTAAATCAATATCAGCAACCAAACCTTCAGGAATAACTCTTTTGATGTTATCTTTAAGTCCACCGCCAGTAATATTTGCACAACCATTTATAAGATTGTTATTAATTAAATTTAAAATTTCTTTCACATAAATTTTAGTTGGTTTCAACAATTCATTTTTAAGGAATTTATTTTTTTTTAAATTAATTTTTTTTTTATTTAAAATATATCTTACTAATGAATAACCATTTGAATGGATACCTGATGAAGGAATAGCCAAAATTAAATTACCATTTTTAATTTTTTTTTTATATAAAATTTCTTTTTTTCCAACAACACCTACAGAAAATCCAGCTATATCAAATTTTCCTTTTTCGAAAGTTCCTGGCATTTCAGCAGTTTCTCCTCCTACCAGTTCACAATCTGAAATTTTACATCCTTTAATAATACCTTTAACTATTGACCTAAGTTTTTTTAATTCAATTTTATTTGTAGATATATAATCTAGAAATATTAAAGGCTTTGCTCCCTGAACTATTAAGTCGTTCACACACATCGCTACGAGGTCAATGCCGATCGTGTTATACTTTTTTAGCATATTAGCTATCTCTATTTTTGTTCCAACTCCATCAGTACTAGCTACAATTATTGGCTGGTTAATATTTTTAGGGATATTTGAAATAGAGCTAAAATTCCCTATATTTTTAAACTTTTTATTGCCTTTATTTTTTGTTGAAATAGTAGACAAAAATTTAACAAAATTATCAGCAGCATTAATGCTCACACCACTTTTTTCATATGTAAATTTATGTTTTTTCATTAGTATAAAATATGCAAATTAAAAAAAAATTAAATAACTCGAATAAACTATATATAATTTTTTTTTCATCCGTTCTATTTATAAAT
Source organism: uncultured Pelagibacteraceae bacterium (assembly GCA_902597425.1). GTDB lineage: Bacteria > Pseudomonadota > Alphaproteobacteria > Pelagibacterales > Pelagibacteraceae > Pelagibacter. The sequence continues at coordinate 14,646 of CACJXT010000014.1, forward strand.
ATAATTTTCTCAACGTCTTTAAACGCAAGTTCATTTAAAATATCAGATCTTGAGATATCGGAGCCTTTTGAACTTAATTTTAATAAAGAAAAAGTTGTGGAAAAAGGATTTATTGAAGCGTTTCATGAACTCATATCTATGATTACAACTTCAGGTGATAAAAAAAAAATTGCAGATACAGAGTTGATAATAATTAAGGGACTTATTGATTCTTTCACAATGAGTAATGAAAGATTTATAAATAATAAATATTATGTAAATTTCGATGTCAGTTTTCCTAAAAAAATTGTTTGTAATTTAGTTCCAATTGTCTCTTGATTCCACCAAGTAAAAATTTTTTTTAACATTGTCAACATATAATTTAAATATTTCTTCAATTCAAAATTGTATAAATTAAATTAGACTAAAGTATGAATTTGTATATAAATTAATTGTCTCAAGATTAAAATAAATTTTATTTAGAGAAAAAATGGCCAAATACTTAGTAGAAACTTATTATACTTGTAGCTTTAAAGTAAGTCATTATTTAGATGATATAAATGAAACAAAATTATCAAATCTTGAAAAAAGAGATGACGGTAAATTTGAGATATTAGATGTTAAGCTAGATTCCAGAAAAACAAAAAATTTAGATACAAAAAACAAGAATGTTGATAATAAAAAAATAGATGTAATTGCTGAAGAAACTCCACCAAAAATAATATCTTCAAACGAAAAAAATCATAATTTTGTTAAAAAACTTAGTGAAGGTGTGGGTAAAAGATTTAGCATGCCTGATAGAAGAAAAGGTTACATACAAAAAGTAACCATTGGTAACCACAAAGTTTATTTGCATACAGGAGAATATGAAGATGGAAAAATAGGAGAAATTTTTATTGATACAAGCAAAGAAGGCGAATTAGTTAAAGCTTTAATGAATAATTTTGCAATAGCTATATCACTTGGACTTCAATATGGAGTTCCTCTAGATGAGTTTATAAGTGCCTACGTAAACACAAAGTTTGAACCGTCTGGGAAAGTTACTGGAAATGATAGAATCTTAAGTGCATCATCAATACTTGATTATATCTTTAGAGAATTAGCTATATCTTATCAAAATCGAGAAGATTTAGCTCATACTCCTTCAATAGGAAGTTCTGATAAATCTACAAATAAAGATGAAGAAGTATCAGAAGACCAAAGTCAATTTTTAAAACTTGTAAAAGATATTACTAGTAAAGGTTTTGTTAGAAGTAATTATAAAAAAAATTTGGTTGATCTATCAGATATTAAAATTAACTTAAAAGGAAAGAAGTAAAACTATTTTTTCTTTTTTAAATTTAAACTTAGTTCTTTAAGCTGTTCTTCAGATACATTTGAGGGAGCATTCATCATTAAGTCCTGAGCATTCTGATTCATTGGAAACATGGTTACTTCTCTAATATTTTTCTCACCAGCTAACAACATAACTATTCTATCTATACCAGGAGCAATACCTCCATGTGGTGGAGCTCCATAACTTAATGCATTTATCATTCCACTAAATTTTTCATTAACTTGATTTTTATCATGACCAACTATAGAAAATAATTTATACATTAACTCTGGTATATGATTTCTAATTGCTCCTGATGATAGCTCAACACCATTACAGACAATATCATATTGATATGCCTTAATATTTAATGGATTTTTAAAATCTATATTTTTTATGTCTCCTTGAGGCATTGAAAATGGATTATGACTAAATTTAACTTTATTTGTCACTTCATCTTTTTCAAACATTGGATAATCAACTATCCAACAAAAAGCAAATTGACTTTCATCAATTAAATTTAATTCTTTGGCTATTTTATCTCTTGCAAGAGAAGAAATTTTTTCAACTTCATTAAGTTTTCCACATGCAAAAAACAGACTGTCGCCTACTTCAGCATTAGTAATTTCCATTATATTCTTAAGCGAATCTTCCGAAAAAAACTTACCCACAGGTCCTTTTGCTGAAAGTTTCTTATCTTTTTCAATTGTAAAATAAGCAAGACCTGAAGCACCCTGTTCTTTGGACCATTTATCAATATTATCAAAAAAACTACGTGGCTTATCTTTAGTTTTTTTAGTTACAATTGATCTTACTTTTGATCCTGATTTCACTAATTTTTTAAAAATATCAAATTTAACGTCTTCTCGAGTAAAAATGTTTGTTAAATCATTTATTAACAAAGGATTTCTTAAATCTGGTTTATCAGTTCCATATTTAAGCATAGTTTCTTCATAAGGAATTCTTGGAAATTTTTCATTTAGCAATTTTTTAGATGAAAAATTTTTAAACAAACTAATCATTAACTTCTCAACAATATTAAATACATCTTCCTGTTCAACAAATGACATTTCTAAATCTAATTGATAAAATTCACCTGGGCTACGATCTGCTCTTGCATCTTCATCTCTAAAACAAGGTGCAATTTGAAAATATTTATCAAAACCAGATACCATAATTAATTGCTTAAATTGTTGAGGTGCTTGAGGGAGCGCGTAAAATTTACCAGGATTTAATCTGCTAGGAACTAGAAAATCTCTTGCACCTTCTGGGCTTGAAGATGTTAAAATTGGTGTTTGAAATTCTAGAAAATCTAATTTTAACATTTCATTTCTTATGAATGATATAACCTTTGATCTTAAAATAATATTATCATGAATTTTTTTTCTTCTTAGATCTAAGAATCTATATTTAAGTCTAATTTCTTCTGAATAATCTTGATCACTAAAGACAGGCATTGGCAATTCTTTACATTCACCAAGTATTTGAAATGAGTTAATAGTTACCTCAACTTCACCAGTTTTAAGATCTAAATTAATTGTATCTTTACTTCTTTCAACAACTTTTCCATTAATCTTAACTACACTCTCGAGCTGAATTTTTTCTAATTCTTTAAAATGTTTATTACTTTTATCTATTACACATTGTGTTACACCATAATTGTCTCGTAAATCTATAAATAAAAGATTTCCATGATCGCGTTTTTTATTAATCCAACCTGATAAAATAATATCCTGACCTTTATTTTTTTTTGTTAGTCCTGCACAATTATGTGTTCTGTAAGTGTTCAATTTAAGCTCTCAATACTTCTTTAATAATTTTAAAATCTATTGATTTTTTTCTTTTTAAACTAATTTCATCAATTTTATATATAAATTCAAATATTTTGCCATATGATCTGTCTACTCTTTTAATGATGAAATTAATCAGTTTTTTATCAATAGTAATTTGACGATCAGAAAAATTTTTCAAAATAAGGGCAAACATTAAATCATCTTCTGGCTTATCAATTTTAGCAACTAGACAATTCCTTGTTCTAGATCTTAAATCTTCTAATTTAAAACTTATTTCACTAGCAGGAATTAATGAGTTTATAATTAAATACTTATTATCTTGATCGATAATATTGAATAAAGAATAAATTAGACGTTCATCAACATTTTGCCCAAGATTATCTAATATAACATTTTCGTAAATTTTTATTTCTTTTAAATTTTTATTTTCAAAAGAATTGGCATCAATTATTATACCTTTAAATTTTTTTAAAAAAATATTGGATAAATGAGTTTTACCAGAGTATTTTTCTCCACATATATTTAAGAAATTTTTTTCCCATTTTGGCCAACTATTAATTAAGTTAAATGCATAATAGTTACTATTGCTGACATAAAAGTCCTCATCTTTAAAATTTTGTTTATATTCAAAATTTAATAAAAGTTGGTTGAGATCTTTCATTGAACTTCCCAGATTTGGTTTCGATTCATTATTATAATATTTTCGTTTTTCATGTCATTCAAGAATTTATTTGGAGATCCATTGTAAACAATCTTGAAATAAACATTTTTATTATTAATTTTTGAAATTTCAAAACTAGAAACCAAATCTAATTCATTTAAACTATTTTCCAACATTTGAATTTTTTCATGTTTTATTGAATTTACTGCAATTGT
>CACJXT010000015.1 GCA_902597425.1 uncultured Pelagibacteraceae bacterium
ACTATTTGCAGGCATTGGAATAATTTGTTTTTCTCCTAAAATTCTTGCCACTCTAATTGTTGGCTTTGCTCCTTGACCAATCCAATACTTAATTCTATCAGTTTCAAGTCCTAATCTTTCTTTTTTTTCTTTTGGTAATAGAGGATTAAAAAAACCTAATTTTTCTATAAATCTTCCATCTCTTGCAAACCTGCTGTCAGCTACAACAATTTTATAAACAGGCCTTTTTTTTGTTCCTCCCATTGATAGTCTTAATTTTAACATTTCTTCTCCTTGTATTATTTTAGTTGATTTAAAAGCTCTGGAGGTATGCCTTTATCACTCATACCTTTCAAGTTTCCTTTGGACATCTTCTTCATCATTTCAGACATCATTTTAAATTGTTTTAGCAATTTATTGATAGTGGCCACATCTGTTCCAGAACCATTAGCAATTCTTTTTCTTCTTGAACCATCAATTATTTTTGGGTTTTCACGTTCTTTTATGGTCATTGATAAAATTATTGATTCATTTTGTGTTATAATTTTTTCATCAACTCCAGCTTTATCCATCTGTGATTTAATTTTTGAAACACCTGGCATGAAAGACATTAAACCTTCTATTCCACCCATTTTTTTCATTTGTCTTAATTGAGTTAAGTAATCTTGCATTGAAAAATTTCCTTTTTTTAAATTCTCTTCTGTTTTTTTAATTTTCTCTTCTCCTAGATCCTCAGCAGCTTTTTCTACTAAAGAAACGATATCTCCCATTCCAAGAATTCTATTAGCAATCCTATCTGGATGAAAAACTTCAAAATTTTCTATTTTTTCTCCAATTCCTAAAAACTTTATTGGAACTTTAGAAACAAACTTCATACTTACAGCAGCTCCACCTCTACCATCGCCATCTGCTCTAGTAAGAATTATTCCTGAAACATTAACTGTATTTTTAAATTCTTTTGCTACCTCTGCTGCTACTTGTCCTGTAAGTGAATCGGCCACTAATATAACTTCACTAGGTTTAATAATATTTTCAATTTCTTTAATTTCGCTCATCATTTGAAGATCTATTTGAGTTCTTCCAGCAGTATCAAAAAGTATTACTTCTGCGCCGTTTAAAGCTGCTGCACTAAGCGCTCTTTTACATATATCTGTTGGCAGTTGACCCTCAATAGTTGGTAAAGTTAAAATGTTGTTTTGTTCACCTAATTTTTTTAACTGTTCTTGAGCTGCAGGCCTATAAACGTCTAAACTGACCATCATAATTTTTTTCTTTTTGTTTTTTTCTAAAAATTTTGCAAGTTTAGCTGTAGTTGTAGTTTTTCCTGAACCTTGTAAACCAACCAACATTATTGGCACTGGTGGAACTGCGTTTAAATTTATTTCAGAATTACTTTCTCCCAATAAATTTACTAATTCATCATGAACGATCTTAACCACCATTTGTCCTGGTGAAGTGGACCGAACAATTTCTTGTCCTAGTGCTTTAGGTTTAACTTTATTTACAAATTCTTTTGCTACAGAAAGTGATACATCAGCTTCAAGTAATGCTTGCCTGATATTTCTAAGTCCTTCATCAACTTGTTTTTCATCAAGTGAAGGTGTCTTTTGTAAAGAAGAAAAAATTTCTTCAAATTTATTTGTCAAATTTTCAAACATAATTACGCACAGCAGTAAACGCACTAGTGGGCGAACCCTCGCTGACTAGTGTCGATCTCTTTGTTTCCAAAGACACCGCAAATTGCTGTTTTTGCGGAAACGACGACAAAATATAATAGAGGTTCAAAAAGTCAATAAATAAGTTAAATATCTAATATATGGATATTAAAGCTTTTAAAATGGATGGTTTGGGTAATGATTTTGTAATTATTGATCAAAGAACCAAAAATATAGATTTTTCTAAAAAACAGATAATAAAAATTTGTGACAGAAATTTTATAGGCTGTGACCAACTTATAATTATAAAAAAGAATAGAGAATTAGATGCTGGATTAGAATTTTATAATTCTGATGGAAGCATTTCTGGTGCGTGTGGAAATGGTACAAGATGTGTTGCTTATCTTTTATCAAAAGAAAATAATAAAAAAGAAATTAATGTTTGGACTGCTTCTGGAACAATAAAATCAAATATTTTAAAAGATAATTTAGTAGAAACTCAAATTGGTACACCTAAAATTAAATGGAATGAAATTCCAATAAATGAAAACAAAAATACTAAAAATCTTGGTATTAAAATTATGGATGAAAATAATAATAAACATATTGGTGGTACGGCAATTAATGTAGGAAACCCTCATGTTGTTTTTTTTGTAAAAAATATTGACAATTTTAATATTAAAAAAATTGGATCTAAAATTGAAAATAATAAACTTTTTCCTGAAAAATGTAATGTTACTATTGCTGAAGTTATTAACCAAAACTTGATCAAAGTAAAAGTATGGGAAAGAGGAGCAGGTCAAACCAAAGCTTGTGGTACAGCTGCTTGTGCAACTGCAGTAGCTGGAAATATAAATGGCTTTACAAAATCAACAACTGATATTGAATTTGAACTTGGAAAATTATCAATTTTTCTTGATGAAAAAAATAATATTTACATGAAAGGACCTGTTTCTGAAATAAAAGAAATAGACATAAAACTTTAATGGGAATATTTGAAAAATTTAAAATAGGTTTTAAAAAAAGTGCATCTACTTTTACCTCAGGCCTAAGAGATATTATTATAAAAAAAGAAATTGATGATAAAACTATGGATCAAGTTGAGGAGTATTTAATCGAATCTGATGTTGGTGTTGATGCAGCTTCTGAAATAAAACAAATTATTTCATCAGAAAAAATTGATCCTAAAAAAGAAACCCTAAATGAAGTAAATTTAATTCTTAAAAATTATATAATAGAATTAATGAGACCATTGGAAAACAATGTTTTTTTTAAAAAAAGTGATGAACTTAAGATAGTTCTTATTTCTGGTGTAAATGGTGTAGGTAAAACAACAACTATTGGCAAAATTGGTAAAATTCTAAAATCAAATGAAAATAAAATTTTATTTTCAGCTTGTGATACTTTTAGAGCAGCTGCAATTGAACAATTAGAAAAATGGGCCAAAAAAATTGATGTGGAAATAATTAAATCAAATCAAGGCTCAGATCCAGCATCTGTTGCTTATAAGGCAATTGATTTTGCCAAAAAAAATAATTTTAATTATGTTTTGATAGACACAGCTGGACGATTACAAAATAAAAAAAATTTAATGGATGAATATAAAAAAATTGCAAATGTTGCAAAAAAAACTGATGATAAAGCCCCTCATGAAGTAATATTAGTTTTAGATGCAACTACGGGTCAAAATATATTAAATCAAGTAGAAGCATTTAATAAAATAATTCCTATAACTGGATTAATTATGACAAAACTTGATAGTACGGCCAAAGGTGGGATATTAATAGCTGTTGCAAAAAAATATAAATTGCCAATTATTGCACTTGGACTAGGAGAAAAAGAAGATGATTTACAAATATTTGATGCAGAAAAATTTGCAAGCGCATTTATTCAAACTAATTAATTAAATTCTGAGATATTAATGGCTTATAATAATTACATTTATAAGTTTCGTTCATTGTTAAAAAGCCACAACCTTTTGTGACTGAAGAAATTATAAAATCCAATTTTCCTTTTGTTGAATATTTATGCAATTTCCTTGTTGAAATATCAAATTTAAAATTCTGATTAATATTTTTAACTGCACTTACCATAATTAAAGTTTTATCATCTCTCATTAGATAATAAGCAAAATCTTCTGGGAAAACTGGAAAATCATAATTGGATAAATAAAACTTTGCATGTCGTGGGAACCAATCATATGTTATCAATGGTTCAGTTTCTTTAGTTTTTCTATCATAAATATATAAGTCTTGAGGGTAATCATTGATGTAATTAAATTCTTCACCTTTTGCCAAAATTGCTTTTTTTCTTGTTTTAAAAAATAAAGTAAAACTATTGTCATGCGATATCATGCGTCCAACATTAAAAATATCCTCTAAATTTTTCTTGATTGGTTTAGGTTCTGCGAAAACTTTTATATTTAATAAAAACAAATATATTAAAAAGATTAATATTTTAAATCTCATTAAATAATAACCTATATTTGAATTTGGTAAAAGATTTGTCTGAATTGTGTCTAAATTTTATATTTTTTAAATTACTATATTTGAAATTTAGAATATGGTTATTAATTAAAAATGAAAAAAATATTTAATTTTGCATTATACGATTTTGCCAATTCTGCTTTTACAACTATTATAATAACTTTTATTTTTTCAACATATTTTGCAAAACAAATTGCACCTACACCAATTTTGGGTCAGTCTTATTGGGGTTGGACAATAGGAATAACTGGTATATTGGTAGCTTTAATTGGGCCATTTATTGGTTCATTTGCTGACAAAAAAAATTGTGTAGTACTATTTATAAGATTGTTTACAGTTTTTTGTATTTTTTTTACTTCTCTCTTGTGGTTTGCAAAACCTTCAGAAAATTATTTATTTTTTACTTTAATTATTGTTGCTATAGCTAATCTTTTCTATGAATTAAGTTTAATATTTTACAATTCAATACTAAAAAATGTTTCAAAGGATTCTGATTTAGGTAAATCTTCTGGGTTTGGCTTTGGATTAGGTTATGTAGGCGGAATATTAATTTTAATTATTTGTATAAAAGTATTTATAGACAATAATGTTTTACCATTTGGGCTTTCAAAAGAAAATGCAGAAAATATAAGGGCAACTTCTATTGTAGTAAGTTTGTGGTATTTAATTTTTTCTATACCTTTTTTATTATCTTTAAAAAAAGAAATTAGAAATAAAGTTGAAGAAACATCAAACAGCCTAACAAAAATTAAAAATTTAGTTTGGAATAATGGTTTAAATAACCTTGGCAAATTTTTATTTGCAAGAATGCTTTATGCAGATGGTTTAAATGCAATAATAGTAATGGGAGGAATATTTGCAGTAGGTGTATATAACTTAGAGATTAAAGATCTGTTAGTTTTGTCGGTACTAATGAATATTACTGCTTTTATAGGAGCAATATTTGGAGGATATGCAAATGACAAATTTACTTCAAAAAATGTCATTATTTTTTCTCTTATAGGTTTGATTATTTCGGCAGGAATAATTCTTTTGGTAAAAACAAAATTATTTTTTTTTATTTTTGCTTCAATAAATGGTTTTTTTATTGGTCCAATACAATCTGCAAGTAGAGTATTTATTACAAAATCTATAGATTTAAATAATCAAGCTGTTGGTTTCGGTTTGTTTGCTCTATCTGGAAAATTAACTTCTTTTATTGGGCCACTTTTAGTTGCCACGGTTACTTTTATCACTAATAGCCAAAGAATAGGCTTTTCATCAGCAATAGTTCTTCTTTTACTAGGTTTAATAGTTTTATTAAGTGTTAAAAAAATTTAATTAAGACTTTTAAGAAATAATTCAATTTTATTTACTAAATTTTGATTAAATTCCATCATGTGATCATCATTTTCAGTAAAATATTTTGATTTTGGTTCATTAGCCAAATTATAAATTTCTTTACCCATATAAAAAGGAACAATTTTATCTTTTTCACCATGCATGATTAATACTGGAAATTTTATATTTTTTATTTTGTTTTTACTTTCATATTTATCTTTAAGAAGTAATTTAATTGGGAATATAGGATAATGTTTTCCTCCTAAATCTACCATAGAAGTAAAAGGTGATTCGAGTATCATGCCAGCAAAATCTTTATTTTGACCAACCTCAATAGCAACAGATGTACCAAGAGACTCTCCATATAAAACAATCTTATCATCTGTTATTTCTTTTGAATTTAACCAATTTAATGCACTTTTAGCATCTTGATACAGTCCAAATTCAGATGGTTTTCCAGTGCTTCCACTATAACCTCTCCATGCAATAATTAAAAAATTTACATCTAAATTTCCCAAAAAATTAAGTTTATAAATTCTATTATCTAATGTGCCTGCATTCCCATGAAAGAAAAGAATAGTTTTTTTTTCTGGATCTTTTATATGAAACCATCCTTTTAAATTAATATTGTCTTTAGTTTTTATATTTATATTTTCAAAACTGTGGATTAATCCTTCACCTGTTAAATGACTATTAAAATTAGGATAATATAGAAGTTTTCTTTGAAAAATATAAAGTCCTAAAGTAACAACTAAATATAAAATTAATATTAATCCAAATATATAAAATAAAGACATTTTATTATTTAAATTCATTAAAGAAAAAATAAATCTTTATTATTTTTTAGTAGACTTTAAAGAATCGTAAATTAAAAGAAATAAGCAGAATGCAACTATTACCCAAAAAGGAAGTCCTTTCCAAAAACCTGCAAGGCCCGTGCTAATACTCCAAGCTAAACCTATGACAAATATCCCTACAAGCGCTATGCCTAATACAACAGTAAACTTTTCACTTAATTTCATATTTATATCTAGTCATTTTTTAATTTTACTTGTTAACCAACTTGCATTTCTAAACAGTCTCTCATCATCAAATAAAGAAGAGACCAGTTGTACTCCTACTGGAAGACCATTTTTTCCTTGAAGCAATGGTAAGCTAATAGAAGGCATTCCACAATAGGTCCACATTGTACAAAATATAGGATTTCCAGTAAACTCTAAGCCTTTAGGTGCTTCGCCTGTTGCCGAAGGAGTTAAGATCGCATCATAATCATAAAAAAATTGTTTAAAATAAGTATTTGCAGCATCAATTTTCAATAAAGCATCATTGTATTCTACTGAAGTATATTTCATGCCTCTTTCAATAGCTTCAACAATTTTATCACTTAATTTATTTTTTGAAGATTTATATTCTTTAGAAAAAGAAGCTGCCATATCTGACTCCATAATTATTTTGTGCCATTCTGGAATACCATTAAACCCTTCAGGAAGTTTAACTTCGTCCACCTTGCCTTTTAATTTATTTTTTATTTCATCTTTTATTTCTTCAAAGCCTTCTTTTGTATCTTTCTCTAGTTCTTTCATAAAAGGTAAATCGATATATGCTAACACGGGTTCCATAGGAGGTTTTTGCTGACAAGCATTTAATAATTTTGGTTTAGGATTTAGTGATGTATCAGGATCTTGTTTATCATAACCAATAAGTTGTTCACTAATTAGCGCTGCATCTTCTACTGAATTAGAAAAAACTCCTATCTGATCTAGTTTTCTTGAAACTTGTAATACTAAATGTCTCGAAATTAATCCTTTAGTCGGTTTATATCCAACCACACCACAATACGAAGCAGGTCTAATTACTGATCCATTGGTTTGACTTCCAACAGCAAGTGGAACCATATGTGACGCTACAGCTGCAGCTGAACCGCTTGAAGATCCACCTGGAGTTCTGCTAAGATCATGTGGATTTTTAGTTTTTCCAGGCGAATAGTATGCCAGTTCACATGTTACAGTTTTTCCCATAATAATTGCACCAGCCTGTTTTAATTTCGATACAACTGTACAATCATTTAAGCTTAGATTTTTTTTATGAATTTCTGTGCCATCTGATGTTGGCATGTCTTCTGTATCAAAAATATCTTTAATGCCAACAGGAATGCCATGAAGATCTCCATGTTGGCCTGATTGGTGAAGTAAATCACATTGTTTTGCTTGTGTTAACACAAGCTCTTCATCAAAGTATTCCCAGGCTTGTACATCATTTTCTTTTTTTTTTATTTCTTTTATATAACTTTTTACAAGTTCCTCAGATGTAAGTTCTCCTTTTTTGAGAGACTTAACCATTTCAACTGCTGAAGTATTAAGTGAAGACATTAATTTTATTTACCAATTCCAAAAAAATAATCTGGTAAAAATAAAGCCATACCTGGAAAATTATACATGAGGATCATTGTAAATATTACTATAGCCAAATAAGGCATGATACTTTTAAATATTTCTATTAATTCAATTTGATCGCCTACTACACCCTTTAAATAATATGCGGCCATTGCCATGGGTGGAGTTAAAAATGAAGTTTGAAGATTTAAAGCAACTAACATAGCAAAAAAATATGGGTTTACTCCAAATGTATCCAGCATAGGTAGAAAAATTGGAACAAAAATAATTAATATTTCTGTCCATTCTAAAGGCCACCCTAATAAAAAAATTATTAGTTGAACTAAAACAAGAAATTGCCAAGGTTCTAAATTTAAAGCAAGAATCCAATGTTCGATTATAGCATGACCACCAAGATATGAAAAAATTGAAGCAAAAGTCCAAGAACCAACAAACAACCAACAAACCATAGCAGTTGTTTTGGCTGTTAAAAAAATTGATTCCTTTAATGTTTTCCAAGTAAGTGACCTATAACAAAAAGCTAAAAATAATCCTCCAAAAGCTCCTATTGCTGCAGCTTCTGCTGGTGTTGCGAGTCCAAGTAAAATTGAACCTAATACCGATAAAATTAGTAGAGCCAAAGGAACAAAAGAAGTAAGTAACTGTATAAAAATAACTCTTGTAGCAGGCACTTCTTCTTCTAAAGGTTTGGGCGCAATGCTTGGATTAAAATATGCGCGAGCAACCACATAAATCATATAAAAACCAGCTAATGTAAACCCAGGAATTATTGCTGCAGCATACAATCTTAATGGAGACAATTCTGCTATCGCCGCATAAACAATAAGCATAATACTTGGAGGAATTAAAATTCCTAAAGTTCCACCCGCACAAATAACTCCAGAAGCAAAACCTCTATGATAATTTGCTTTGACCATCGCAGGAAAAGCCAGTAACCCCATTAATGTAACAACTGCACCAATAATTCCACTTGCCGTAGCAAATATTGCACAGGTCGCTAATGCTGCTACAGCCATCGAGCCTGGAAGATGGCGAGTTGCTAGTTGTAAACTAAAAAATAATCGGTTTACAATATTTGCTCTTTCAACCACGTAGCCCATAAATAAAAATAAAGGTATAGCAACAAGAACATCATTCTCCATAACAGAGTAGGTGTTTTGATTAAGTAGATAAAAAATTTGATTATTTATTAAGTTATCCGCTTGAAAATAAGCGTAATATCCGAAGCCAACTCCCATGGCAATTAAAGTAAATGCTATTGGAAATCCTAGTAATACTAGGAAAATAAATAACGATAACATAAATATGGCAACTTGAGGATCTGTCATTTATTCTCCTTGCCTAATGCTGCTTTTCTTCTCTGTTCTTCTTGTTGCTGTTTAATTAAATCTTCTTCAGTTTCTCTTACATCTTCATGTCTTTTCATCCATTGATTGTTTCTAATACACAAAATACATCTCATACATTCTGACAAACCTTGGATAATTAAAAGAATTCCTGCAAGTGGAATTAAAGATTTGAAATAATATATTTGAATTCTTGCAGGACTATTCCAACTTACTTCCTTATACCTCCAAGAATCTGATGCAATTTCATATCCAAACCAAAATAAAGCAAGCATTCCAGGAAAGAAAAAGAAAATATAAAGTATTAAATCTATCCATGCTTGAGCACGAACTGGAAAAAGTCTATATAACACATCCCCTCGAACATGAGCATCTTGTGCTAATGCGTAAGGGCCTGCCATTAAAAATAAAGCTCCATACATTTGGACCATCATGTCAAAGACCCAAACAGTTGGAGCATTTAATACATATCTAACAAAAACTTCATAAGTCACTGAAAGAGTTAAGATTAGGATGCACCAACCAAATGCTCTTCCTATCCATATACTCATGCTCTCAAAGAAATAAATAAATCTTTCCATGACCCCTCAAATTAAAAAAATAGTTTATATAAAACTATATGAAACACAATAAAAAAGGGCGATCTTAAAGATCGCCCTTAAATAATACTTTACCTTAAATATTTAAATTGCTTTAGTAGGCTCACCGAAGTGATGTCTATAAGCCATTCCATAATCAGGTGAGTTAAGCAATAAATATGCCATTACTTTTTTTGCATATTTCTTTTGTGAAGCAACTACTTTTTTAAAGAAAGGATCGCTTCCTTCAAATTTTTTAGTAATTACATCCCATGCTTTTAACTGATCTTGCATGACACTATCTGGCGTTCTGTAAACATTAACACCAAGCTTGTTTTTTAATTTAACAAGGTCATCGGCATATCTTAATGTATTGTGCCAGAAGAAGTTTGAGTTCTCAGCTTCAGAAGCATACTCAAGAATTTTTTGTAATTCCGGAGCTAGACCATCAAATGTTTTTTTATTAAAAGCAATCTCAAAAGCTTCTTGTGACTGATGGAAGCTTGCTAAGTGATAATGTTTTGATACATCTTGCATACCAAAGTCACTATCAGATGTTGGATTGTTAAACTCAGCAGCATCAATTAATCCACTCTTCATTGCAGGTTGAATTTCACCACCTGGTAATTGAACAACTGACATTCCCATTTCGCCAAGAACGTCTGCAGCTAATCCCACAGTACGATATTTCAAACCCTTCATTTGAGAAGATGCTTTGATTTGTTCTTTAAACCATCCCAATGGTTGAGCTGGCATTGCACTATTAAAGAAACCAACAAGGTTTAATCCTAAATTACCCATTAGTTCATAATATAGTTCTCTACCTCCACCATAGTGGATCCATCCTAACAACTCATTTGCACTCCAACCCCAACAAGGGCCAGTTCCAAAAAGAGATGCAGATGCAGCTTTACTATACCAATATGCCGGCACGTAGTGACATCCATCTAGGACACCTCTATGAACAGCATCTTGCATTTGACTTGTTTTCACTACAGAATTTACAGGTAAAAGATCAATTTTTAATGAACCACCTGACATTTCGTTAACTCTTTTAACGTATGCATTTGCATTCTCTAGGAAAATACCACCACCCCATGCAGCTTGAACTTTTAAAGTTGTAGCAGCAGAAGCAATGTTTGGCATCGCCAATGTAGCAGCAGCAGCAGCACCAGTTGCAGCAGCAGCCTTAAAGAACTTACGTCTTGAAGGTATTTTACCTTTTAACGTTTTTTCTTTTTTCGACATTATTGTCCTCCTTAAGTTAATTAACTTCCAATAATTTAAACACAGTATTCAAGAAGAGTCTTGATAATTTATTTATTAAAACTCCCCAAAAAAGTTAATAAATTAAAAATATTACAACTATGAATTGTATTAAATTTACAAAATTTACTATTTAAGAAAAATAAATTGTAAACATTAGTAAATTACTTCTTGTGCAGTGCGGCATTTTATACTTAAATTGGATTAATAATTAACAAAGGGGAGAATGAAAATGAAAAAAATAATGTCATTTATTATCTCTCTGTTCTTTCTTACACTGTTTTCTAACAGTGCGTTTGCAGCAGGAGATAGTGAAAACGTTAAAAAGCTGAGTAGTTTTAAAAAAACTGGCACAGCTGCAGGAGAAGTCATACCTCAAAATACTAAGTTTGCAGAAAATGTTAAGGCTAACATTATTTCAAAAGTCAATTTACCTGCGGGCTTTAAAATTGAACTTTTTGCGGTAGTTCCTGATGCAAGACATATGGCGATTAGTCGTAACAAAGCAACAGTTTGGATAGGAACAAGAAAAACTAAAGTATGGCAAGCAACAGACAGAGACATGGATAATGTTGCCGATACTGTAGAAGAGTTTAGTCCAAGCGTTAGTTTTGATATACCTAATGGTCCTTGTTATAGTGATGATGGACATCTTTATATTGCAGAAAGAAACAGAGTATTGTGGTTTCCAGCTGCAGAATACTTTATGGAAAGTCCCGACACTGTGGCAATACCTATAATTGATCAAGGTGATCTTATTCCACCGGAAGAGGAATCTTATAATCACACTGCGCGTGTTTGTGCAATTGGCCCAGACAACAAACTATATGTAAGTATGGGACAACCATTTAACGTAGCAGGACCAGATAAATATCCGCTTTATGATGAAGTTGGTATTGGTGGAATGATTAGATTTAATCGTTTTCCAGGAGAATTGGATAGAGAAGTTGTAGCTATAGGAATTCGTAATTCTGTAGGTCATGCTTTTCATCCAGGTAACGGAGATCTTTGGTTTACTGACAATCAAGTTGATGGAATGGGAGATGAAACTCCTCCAGGTGAACTAAATAAGGCTTGTGCATTAGGACCAAAAGTTTGGTACGGACACCCTTATACTGGAGGTGGCGAGGTTAGAACTAACGAGTATAAAGATAAAAAAATTCCTAAAGCTTATGCTGACAATTATTGTAAGCCACAGGTTGAAATGATTGCGCATGCAGCTGATTTAGGAATGATGTTCTACACTGGAAGTATGTTTCCGGCTAAATATAAACATGCAATATTTAGTGCACAACATGGTTCTTGGAATGCTGTGAAGCCAAGAGGAGCTAGAGTTATGGTTACATTTCTTGACGCAAAAGGTGATGCAGAAAAAACTGAAGTTTTTGCTGATGGATGGATGACTGAAATTGGTACTTACCTTGGAAGACCAGTAGATGTTCAGCAATATGTTGATGGATCAATATTAGTATCAGATGATAAAGCTGGTGTTGTCTATCGTATTTCATATTCAGGATCATAAAATTAAATTTAAAATGGACCGGTTAATTTACCGGTCCATTTTTAGTGTGTTAAAGTCGGAAATTAATTATGCATAAAAGATTAATAATATTTTTAATTCTTGCTCTTATTTTAGGCTTGGGTGTTTTTTTTGTATACGAAAAACCACCAAGACCAGCTATCAAAGAAACTTCTACTGTTGAAGTTGATCCTAATAAAAAGGTTTGTACTGGATTTGCTAAATGGACAGAAGATGGAGAATTTAAAACGATTAGAAGTGAATGTATTACAGAAAAAGAATATCAAGAGGCACTAAATGCACCCGATTATTTGTGCAAATATTATCAAAAATCTATTTGGAAAGAATCTGAAAGAGAATATGGAAAAAAACAATACAGATACACCGAAGAAAAATTAAAAAAAATTAAAGCCCTTAAAGACGAAGGGAAAGCACTGTGCGATGCTGGTAAATTAAAAGAAGGTGAAGCAAAATTACAAGAAGCAATAAAAATTATAAGTTTTACAATGATGAATTAATGAAATTTAATTTTGTTAAATTGTTTATTGTAATATTTATATTTTTCAGCCCCAACAATGATACTTATGCTGCTGACTTGCTTTTGGGCAAAGAAAAAGCAGCTACAATTTGTTCAGCTTGCCACGGCATTGATGGTCAAGCAGCTTCTGGGGGTAATTCACCTTTAATACCGAATATTACTGCACAACAAAAAGATTATCTTATCGCTAAACTTAAAGATTATAAATCAGGAAAAATCAACCATGCTCAAATGAGTTTAATAGCTCAAATGCTTTCAGATGAAGATATAGAAAATGTTTCTGAATGGTATTCAAGTATTACCGTAGAAATAAAATTACCAGAATAACTTAGATATAAAATTTAAAGTAGACTAAATAAAAAAAATATTTTATTGAATCAATTTACTTTATTTTTACAGTTTCCAGTTTTAAAAAACTCATCCAAATTATCTATTGCTAAGTTTGCCATAGCAGTTCTAGTTTCTTTGGTTGCGCTTCCAATATGAGGTAAAATAAAAACATCTTTCATATTTAAATATCCAGGATTAAGATTTGGTTCACCTTTGTAAACATCTAAACCTAAAGCATAAATTTTTCTTCTATTTAAAGCATTTATCATTGCTTCATCATCAATCATATCTCCCCTTGCACTATTTGTAATAATTGCACCCTTTGGAAAATATTCTAAAGTTTTTGCATTAATTATATTTTCTGTTTCTTTTGTTGCTGGACAATTAATTGAAAGAACATCTGAAACAGAAAATAAACTTTTAATACTATCATGATAAGTTGCTCCCATTTCAAGTTCAGAACTTAATTTTGATCTATTATGGTAATGAATTATCATGCCAAATGCTCTTGCAAGTTTTGCAATAACTTTTCCAATTCTTCCCATGCCTAAAATACCTAATCTTCTACCAGTTAATTGTTTGCCAATCAGAAAATCTGCAGACCATTTCCAGTTATTTTTCTTTACATATTCTATTCCTTCAGATGCCCTTCTTGCAGCACCAAGAATTAACAACATTGCAATTTCTGCTGTAGCATCAGTTAAAACATCTGGTGTATTTGTGATTATAATGCTTCTTTTTTTTGCCGCCTTTAAATCAATATTTCCAAACCCCACAGCAAAATTTGAAATAATTTTTACTGTATTAGGTAATTTATTAATTGTTTCTTCATCTATTTTATCTGTAATTGATGTTAAAATTCCATCACAACCTTTGCTTAATTCAATTAATTTTGTCTGAGAATATAATTCATCAATAGAATTTAATTTTGCATCAAAAATTTTTAAAGCCTTATCTTCACTTAATTTTAATAACTTTCGAGTAATTAAAATTTTTTTCATATTCCTTTTAATATTTTGGGTGCAGGCCCTCCCGTATACCAATCTAATAATTCTACAGTATGAAGTATTGGAATATTTGTGCCATTAGCAATTTGAGTAATACATCCAATATTTCCAGTTGAGATAACTTGAGGATTTAAGCTTTCAATGTTTTTAACTTTGTTTTGTAATAACTGTTTAGCAATTTTCGATTGTAAAATATTATATGTCCCTGCAGAACCACAACATATATGTCCTTCTGGAATTTCTAGAATTTCATTCTTTGTTTTTTCAAGTAAATTTATTGGTTGATTATGAACTTTTTGACCATGCTGCATTGAGCATGCTGAATGATAAGCTATTCTAAGCTTTTTTTCTTTATTTTTAAATTTAAGATTTAAACTTTCAGATAAATATTCTGATACGTCTTTTGTTAATTCTGATATTTTTTTTGCTTTTTTTTTCATTTTTTTATTATCTCTAAATATGAACCCATAATCTTTCATAGTTGTTCCACAACCCGAAGTATTTGATAAAATGGCATCCAAATTTCCTTTGGTATATTCATCGTACCAAATATTAATATTGTTTATAAAGTCTTGATGGGCATCATCATTTTTTCCTAAATGATGAGCTAAAGAACCACAACATCTTATTTTTTTTGGAACAACTACTTCAACTCCATGTCTATTTAATATTCTTATAGTTGCTTCGTTTATTTGTGGAGATATCTCTTTTTGCACACAGCCAGTCAACAAAATAACCCTTGCAATTTTTTTTTTTCCTCTTGGTGAATAAATTTCTTTTTCCTTTAATACTTTTTTAGGAAAAAAAGTTGGCATTAAATTCATCATATCTTTAATTTTTGATGGAAATAAAAACTTAAATGGTCTACCAATTTTGACTAGCAAACTTGCTAATTTAAATAGCTTTGTATTTGGTAAAACGATTGATAAAAAATCTCTAATTTTTCTATCAAAAAAAGGTCTTTGATAATTTTTTTCAATATATTGTCTGCCATGATCAATTAAATGCATATAATTAACTCCTGCTGGACATGTGGTCATACAACTATAACAAGATAAACAGCGGTCAATATGTGTTACAACATTTGCTGTTGGTTTTTTTTCATTTTCTAACATATCTTGAATTAAATATATTCTGCCTCTAGGGCCATCTAGTTCATCACCTAACAAATTAAATGTGGGACATGTTGCATTGCACATTCCACAATGGACACATTTTTTTAAAATTTTTTCTGAAGAATTGTTATCTTTTAGCTTGAGTTGTTGTTCAGTAAAATTTGTCTGCATTATAAATCTCTATACATTTTTCCAGGATTTAATAGTTTTTTTGGATCAAAACTTTCTTTAATTTTTTGACTTAATAATAATCGCGTATCATTAATTGTAAAAAGATTTATATCAGAACTCAAGCTTTCAGATTTTTTTACAATGGTTAAATAACCTCCTAAATTAATAATTGTTTCCTTGATTTCTTTAATTTGAATATTTTCTTCCTCTAAAACTTCTATCCAAAACAATGAACCACACCAATCAATATAATATTTAAAATCATTTTTAAGATATTTCATTAAATCTAAACTTGTTGCTGGTGGTATCACCGCCCTAAGAAGATTATTTTTTGTTTCAGAAAACAGTTCAAGATTATTAATTTTTTCCCAAAATAATTTGGATTGATAAAAATCAAGAATAGACGTATTCATTTTGTTTATTTGTAGTTCTTTCGAAATATCTTGAATTCTTTCATTGATTGATTTTTTTGAACCTTCAATTCTAACAGCCACAAAAGATTTTTCAGATTTTAAATTGTTAAATTTAAATATTTTTTCTATATTTTTTTTATAATTTTTATTATTAAGTTCAGCTGGTATATAAACTCCACCTGATATTTCATTACTTGAACCTAGTAACTTATTAAATAAATCACTAATAACTTTATTATTATCTGAATACACAACTAAAGTGTTTACAGAATCTTTTTTTGGTAATACTTTAAAAGTAATTTCTGTAAGAACTGCTAATGTGCCAAAAGATCCAGTTACTAATTTTGAAAGATCATATCCAGTAACATTTTTAACAACTGTCCCTCCTGATTTAAATATATCTCCTTTGCCATTAACGCCTCTAAATCCAAGAATATGATCTCTTAGACTACCGACTTTAAATCTTCTAGAACCTGAAAAATTACATGACAATTGTCCTGCAGCTGTTCCTTTGTTTGGTTTGGAGTCTTTCAAATATCCAAAATCAATAGGCTCAAAAGCTAACTGTTGATTATTTTTTTCTAAAGATTCTTCAATTAAGCTTATAGGAGTACAGGCTTTTACTTTAATATAAAGTTCCTCCGGCAAATATTCTACAATTCCAGATAGCCTTGAAAGATCTAATACTTTTGCACATTGCAATTTATTGCCAATAAAGTTTTTTGTATTAGTACCAACTATTTCAGTTGGTAAATTTTTTTTATAAATTTCTTTTATAAAATCAGAAGTTTCTTTTTCATTTTCAGGTTTATAGACATTTTCAGAATCTTGGGATGTCTGGGAATTTTTCTTCTCCTCTGTGAACATGAACCCTTCCTTCCTCTGCACATTTTCTTAATATTGGATAAACTTTACCAGGATTTAATAAATTTTTATTATCTAAAGATTTTTTAATACTTAGTTGTTGTTGAATATCATTGTTATTGAACATTTCACACATGAGTTCTCTTTTTTCAATTCCTACACCATGTTCACCAGTTAAAACACCCCCAAATCTTACACACATTTTCAAAATTTCAGATCCAAACTCTTCAGTTTTTCTTAACTCACCTTTCTTACTTCCATCAAACATAATTAATGGATGTAAATTTCCATCTCCCGCATGAAAACAATTAGCTACAGAAAGATTATATTTTTTTGATAATTTATTTATTTCTTTTAAAGCTTCTGCTAATTTTCCTCTTGGTATTGAGCCATCCATACAATAATAGTCTGGCGCCATTGCACCACAAGCAGGAAATGCAGCTTTTCTTCCAATCCAAAATGATAATCTTTCCTTCTCATTTTTACTTATTTTTATAGTTGAAGAATTATTTTTTTTACTAATTTCACTAACTTTATTAATTAACTCATCAACTTCAGAAACAGTTCCATCTAATTCGACAATTAATAATAGCTCAACATCTCTTGGGTATCCAGCTTTGCTAAAATTATCTGTAGCTTCTATTAATGCTTTATCCATAATTTCCATCCCAGCAGGAACTATGCCATTCGCAATTATTTCTGACACACAGTTTCCTCCATCTTCATGAGTTGGAAATCCAATTAAAGCAGCTTTAACCGTTTGTGGTTTTTTTAATATTTTTACAGTAACCTCGGTGATAACACCTAACAATCCCTCTGAACCACAAATTAAACCTAACATATCATAACCTTCTTGATCTAAAGCTTTTCCTCCTAACCGACATACAGTTCCATCCATTAAAACAATTTCAACTCCAAGAATATTGTTTGTGGTTGTT
>CACJXT010000016.1 GCA_902597425.1 uncultured Pelagibacteraceae bacterium
GGTGATTTTAATTTCCAGGAATTACAGTTTTTTACTAAATATTACTTAATTTTATTTATGATTATCGGAAGAGTTGAACTATTAACTTTGTTAATTATTTGTAAAAAATTTCTTTTTAAAAGTTAAATTAGTATTATATATACCTTTGAGTATTTAGCGCCCTTAGCTCAGCTGGATAGAGCATCGGTTTTCTAAACCGAGGGTCGGAGGTTCGAATCCTCCAGGGCGCGCCAAAAAATCGCATTATCGTTGCTATATTTAACATTGAAGACCAAAATGGTTCATGATTAACTAAAGTATATTCAAAATTAATTTTGAATTATTTGTTAACAAATAAACTAAATAAACAAGAAGAGGGAAGAAAATGTTTAAATATATAAAACAATTAACTTCATTAGTTGCTGTATTTGCAATTCTGTTCGCATTTACAACAGAAACAATGGCAGCTAAGAAATCTAAAACACTGAAAAACACTCAGAAGAAAGGTTTCGTGAGATGTGGAGTTTCACAAGGTCTGCCTGGATTTTCAAATGCTGATGCATCTGGAAATTGGACAGGTGTTGACGTTGATGTATGTAGAGCAGTTGCTGCTGCAGTATTAGGTGATGCAAACAAAGTTAAGTTTACACCACTAAGTGCTAAAGAGAGATTTACTGCACTAACATCTGGTGAAATCGATATTTTATCAAGAAACACTACATGGACACTTTCTAGAGATGCTGACATTGGTCTTACTTTCGTTGGAGTAAACTTCTACGATGGTCAAGGTTTTATGGTTAGAAAATCTTCTGGAATAACTTCTACAAGTCAATTTAAAGACGGAACTTCAGCTTGTACAAACATTGGTACTACAACTGAGCTTAATATGAGAGACTTCTTTAATTCAAAAGGAATTTCTTATGAGCCGGTAGCTTTTGAAAAAGCTGACGAAGTTGTTGCTGCTTATGATGCTGGTAGATGTGATACTTACACTACTGATAAATCAGGTCTTGCTGCACAGAGAACTAAGCTAAGCAATCCAGATGATCATATTGTGTTACCTGAAACGATTTCAAAAGAACCTTTAGGTCCTGTTGTTCGTCAAGGTGACTCTGTTTGGGAAGATATCGTAAGATGGTCTTTAAACGTAATGATCGAGGCTGAAGAATACGGCGTTACTTCTTCGAATGCAGATTCTATGAAAACTTCTGAAAACCCAGCTATTAAGAGACTAGTTGGAGCAGAAGGTGAATTAGGTGCTGCTTTCGGTTTAGATAATGACTGGAGTTTAAGAATTATCAAACAAGTTGGTAACTATGGTGAAAGCTATAAAAGAAATATAGCAGACACTGGTATTTTGCCTGATAGAGGTCCAAATGAATTATGGACTAAAGGTGGAATACTTTACGTACCACCTGCAAGATAATTAATATCTTATAATAAAGTTTAAAAAGGGCTAGATTTTTCTAGCCCTTTTTTTTATGATCCCTATCTTATGAATTCTAAAGTTAGAAAAATAATCCCACAATTAATAACACTACTAGTAGTAATCCTAATCTTTGGTTTTTTTACATTTAACGCCCAAATTAATATGGATAATAGGGGTATTGAATTTGGTTTTGGTTTTTTAAGTCAAGAGTCATCATTTGATGTACAATTTTCATTAATTGATTATGATGGATCTCACTCATATGCTAGAGCATATTTAGTAGGACTTTTAAATACTCTTTTAGTTGCTTTTATAGGAATTGTTATTTCAACAATTTTAGGTGTTATAGTTGGAGTAGCAAGGTTGTCACCCAATTATTTAATTGAGAGAACTGCAGCTTTTTATGTAGAGTTTTTTAGAAACATACCTTTATTATTACAAATATTTTTCTGGTATTTTGCTGCACTTAGAGCTCTTCCATTACCTCAAGATGCAGATGCAATATTTGGAGTTTCTTACTTAACAATTAAGGGCTTTTATACACCAAGTTTTGTATGGGAAAATTTAAATATATTTTTCTACTCATTAATTGCTGCAACAATTTCTATTATAGTTATAAAAAATTACGCAAGAAAATTACAAGAAAACCAAGGTAAACAATTACCAGTTTTTTCTATTTCTATTGGTTTATTAATTATTTTTCCATTATTAACTTTTTTATTTGGAGGAGTTTCTTTAGATTTTGAAATTCCTGTTATAAAACAACTATCTACAACAGGGTTTATTTATGAGGGTGGCCTGAGTATTCCACCAGAACTTATAGCTTTAACCTTGGCTTTGGCTTTATATACAGCAACTTTTATAGCTGAGTGTGTAAGAGCAGGAATTCAAGGAATTAGCAAAGGTCAGAAGGAGGCTGCTGCATCAATAGGTTTAACACCAAATCAGATTTTAAAACTAGTTATAATGCCCCAAGCATTAAGAATTATAATTCCACCAACTACAAACCAATATTTAAATTTAACTAAAAATTCTTCACTTGCTGCTGCAATAGCATATCCAGATTTAGTTTTAGTTTTTGCTGGCACTGCTTTAATGCAGACTGGAAGAGCAATTGAAATAGTCTCAATAACTATGCTTACATATTTATCAATTAGTTTATCAATTTCTGTTTTAATGAATTGGTATAACAAAAAAATAGCAATTAAAGAAAAATAATGAACAAGTTAAATTTTTTAAAACCTGATAATCAAAATGTAAGTACATATTTGTATACTGGTTCTTTCTTATTTTTAATAGCTGTATTTGATGTATTTTTAAGTTCATTTTTTAAAATAAATATTACATCATTTTTACCAAATATTTTAAGTTTTTTACTTCCTTTAATTATAGGAGTTATAGGACTACATCTTATTAGAATAGAATTTTCAGGAATAAAAAAATTAGATTTATTAAATAAAAATATTAATACTAATAACTTTAATGCAGTTTTAACTCTATTAATTATTTTTATTATAATAAAATCAATTCCACCAATTATGAGTTGGTTTATTTTAGATGCAAATATTGCAGGTGATACAAAAGAAGCTTGTACAGGCAGTGGCGCTTGCTGGACTTATATTAAAATTTGGTTAAACAGATTTATTTATGGAATGTATCCAAATGAATTACAGTGGAGAATAAATATATCTTTTATTCTACTGATAGCTTTAGCTTTTGTTGGTTTAATTCCTTCAGAAAAATTAAAGAAATTTTTAACTTTATATTATGTGATTATTTATCCAATTCTAGCTTTTATACTAATTTATTATTTAATTTCAGGTGGATCATTAGGGCTTGAATGGGTTGAAACAGGTGCATGGGGAGGTTTATCTTTAACTTTTATTGTTTCATTCTTTTGTTTAATTTTCTGTTTTCCAGTAGGAATGTTTTTAGCTTTAGGTAGAAGATCTCAATTACCAACTGTTAGATATATTTCAGTCGGATTTATAGAATTTTGGCGTGGAGTTCCTTTAATAACAGTATTATTTATGTCATCCGTAATGTTTCCAATGTTTTTACCTGAAGATTTTTTTATGGATAAACTAGTTAGAGTAATTATAGCTATATCTTTATTCGAAGCAGCATACGTTGCAGAAGTTATAAGAGGAGGTTTACAAGCTTTACCAAGAGGTCAATATGATGCAGCTAAGTCATTAGGGATGGGTTATTGGAAGTTACATATTTTTGTAATTTTGCCTCAAGCTTTAAAACTCGTCATTCCGGGTATAGCAAATACTTTCTTAGCTCTTGTTAAAGATACTCCACTTATATTTGTAGTTGGTCTACTTGAATTAGTCGGAATGTTAAATTTGGCAAAAACAAATCCTAAATGGCTTGGTTTTGCAATGGAAGGTTATGTTTTTGCTGCTATAATTTTCTGGATTATTTGTTATGCTATGAGTAGATATAGCTACAATTTGGAATTAAAATATAAAACTGATAGATAATAATGTCTGAACCAATAATTAAAATTAAAGAAGTGAATAAATGGTTTGGGGATTTTCAAGTTTTAAAAAATATTAATTTAGAAGTTCATCAAAAACAGAAAATAGTTGTATGTGGACCATCTGGTTCAGGAAAATCAACTTTGATAAGATGTATAAATAGACTTGAAGAACATCAAAATGGAGACATTATTGTTGATGGAAATGAATTAACAGAAGATACCAAAGATATTGAAAAAATTAGAGCAGAAGTTGGTATGGTTTTTCAACAATTTAATTTGTTTCCACATCTATCAATTTTAGATAATTGCACTTTAGCTCCTATTTGGGTTAAGAAACTGCCAAAAAAAGAAGCTGAAGAATTAGCAATGAACCAGTTAGAAAAAGTTCAAATTGCCGACCAAGCAAAAAAATTTCCAGGCCAATTGTCGGGTGGTCAACAACAAAGATGTGCAATTGCAAGAGCTTTATGTATGGAGCCCAAAATTATGCTTTTTGATGAACCTACTTCAGCACTAGATCCTGAAATGATTAAAGAGGTATTGGATGCAATGGTTGCTTTGGCAAAAGCTGGTATGACTATGATTGTAGTTACTCATGAAATGGGATTTGCTAAAGAAGTTGCTGATGAAGTTATATTTATGGATGAGGGAATGATTGTAGAAAAGGCACAAACAAAGGAATTTTTCGCAAATCCTAAAAGCGAAAGGACAAAACTATTCTTAAGTCAGATTTTATAATTTTAACTGTAATATTTACTGTTATTTTTTTGTAGTAATTTTTTAGAAATATCTTATTTTGTTTATCAACTTACCCATTTTGGCAAATTTATACCCCACTTTTGCAAAGAAAACCTTATGTCAACCCATTAAATTAAGTAAATTTTTTTAATTTTAGTACTTGCAATCAGTCCTTATTTAGAGTTTTATTTATTTCAATTTATATTTTAAGAGGGGTCTTAATGGATGAAAATTTCAATAAACATTTGGGTAATAAATTAAAGCTAAGAAGATTAGCGCTGGGTTTAACTCAAACAAAAGTAGCAAAAGCAATAAATGTAACATTTCAACAAATTCAAAAATATGAGAAAGGAACAAACGGAGTTAGTTCTATTAGATTGTTGCAACTTTCAAACTATTTAAAAGTTCCAATAAATTATTTCTTTGAAGATTTTTCAGAATATTTAGTTAATCTGAATAAATCAAAAGAAAGTCATATGAATATAAATTATAATTTTTTAGTTAAACTGTATTCTGAATTAAGCGACGATCAAAAATTAAAATTTTCTAAAAGTTTACAGTCAGTTAACTTAAATGTCTCAAAAGTTGGATAGTACTGGCTCCTCGGGCAGGACTCGAACCTGCGACCAATTGATTAACAGTCAACTGCTCTACCAACTGAGCTACCGAGGAATGTTAAAAGCTGAACTTACTTTTTTTTTAAACTAAAACAACAGTTTTTTTGGAGGCAACGCCCGGAATCGAACCGGGATACAAGGATTTGCAATCCTCTGCGTAACCATTCCGCCACGTTGCCTTGTATTTTTATTTTAAATCAATTTAAGAGCCTTTTATATATAAAATATTCACAATTAGTCCATAAAATTTAATCTTAATTTGATTATTGTTAATTCATATTATTAAATTATAAACTTATATTGATCAATGAGCTTAGATAAATATACACATTCTGAAGTAGAAGATAAAATTTATTCTTATTGGCAAAAAAATAATTTATTTAAACCTAAAAAAAATAAAAAAAAATTCTCAATAGTAATTCCACCTCCAAACGTTACAGGAAGTCTGCATATGGGGCATGCTTTAAATAATTCAATACAAGATCTTTTAACTAGGTATCACCGTATGAACAATTTTGAAACTTTATGGCAACCAGGCACAGATCATGCAGGCATAGCAACTCAAGCATTAGTAGAGAAGCATTTGTTTTCAAAAAATATTAGCAAAAATGAAATTGGAAGAGAAAAATTTATTGAAAAAATATGGGAATGGAAAAATCAATATGGCGATATAATTATTAATCAACTGAAAAAATTAGGTTGTTCTTGTGACTGGTCAAGAAACGCGTTTACCATGGATGATAATTTATCTAAATCTGTTATTAAAGTTTTTGTTGAATTGCATAGAAAAAAATTAATTTATAAAGCAAAAAAATTAATTAATTGGGATACTGTTTTAAAAACTGCCATTTCAGATTTAGAAGTAGATCAAAGAGAGGTTAATTCAAAATTATACTATATAAAATATCCTATTGATAAAACTAATGAGTTTATAACAATTGCAACCACGAGACCTGAAACTATGTTAGGAGATACGGCTATTGCTGTTAATCCAAAAGACAAAAGATACACAAATTTAGTTGGAAAATTTGCTATTATACCTACCGTTGGTAGAAAAATTAAAATTATAAAGGATGAATATGCTGACCCTGAACAAGGAACTGGAGCTGTTAAAATAACTCCTGCTCATGATTTTAATGATTACGAAGTTGGTAAAAGAAACAAATTAGAAATTATTAATATTTTTACTGAAGACGGTAAAATAAATAATAATGCACCAGAGAAATTTATTGGTCTTGATCGATTTCAATCTAGAAAAAAAATATTAGAAGAATTAATTCAAAGTGAACTTTTAGATAAAGAAGAAAATATAAAAAATAAAGTTCCTTATGGCGATAGATCAAATTCAATTATAGAACCTTTTTTAACTGAACAATGGTTTGTCGATGCAAAAAAATTATCATTTAAAGCAAAAAAAATTGTTAAAACAAAAAAAATAAATTTCTTTCCTAAAAATTGGTCTAAAACTTATTTTCAGTGGATGGACAATATAGAACCATGGTGTATTTCAAGACAATTATGGTGGGGCCATCAAATACCAGCATGGTATGGACCAGATAAAAAAATATTTGTTGCTTTAAACGATAAAGAAGCAAATGCAAAAGCAAAAAAATTTTATAAAAAAAAAACTCAATTAATAAGAGATCCTGATGTGTTAGATACTTGGTTCTCATCGGGTTTGTGGCCTTTTGCAACATTAGGTTGGCCAAAAAAAAATAAATATTTAAATAAATTTTATCCTACATCAGTTTTAGTTACAGGTTTTGATATTATTTTTTTCTGGGTAGCAAGAATGATTATGTTTGGAATGGAGTTTTTGAATAAAGAACCTTTTAAAGAAATTTATGTACACGCATTAGTAAGAGACGAAAAAGGACAAAAAATGTCTAAATCTAAAGGCAATATAATTGATCCATTAGAGTTAATAGAAAAATATAGCGCTGATGCTTTAAGATTTACCTTGTTATCAATGGCATCACCCGGTCGTGACGTAAAACTTTCTGAAGAAAGAGTTAAAGGATACAGAAATTTTTTGAATAAAATATGGAATGCAAATAATTTTCTAATTGTAAATAAA
Organism: uncultured Pelagibacteraceae bacterium; assembly: GCA_902597425.1. Classification (GTDB taxonomy): domain Bacteria; phylum Pseudomonadota; class Alphaproteobacteria; order Pelagibacterales; family Pelagibacteraceae; genus Pelagibacter. The sequence goes on from CACJXT010000016.1 coordinate 7,329, forward strand.
TGCGATTTTAAAAATGCTAAGAAATTAAAAAAAATTTCTATAAATATTAATAAATGGATATACACAGAATTGCTTGAAACAAAAGATATTGTTGAGAAAAATTTAAAAAACTACAGATTTGATGAAGCCGCTCGTAACATCTATAAATTTGTTTGGCATTCATATTGTGATTGGTATTTAGAATTATCTAAAACTATACTTTTTTCAGAAAATCAAAAAGCTATTAAAGAGACAAGAGTTGTTTCTTCTTACGTATTTAAGCAAATTTTGGTTATAATGCATCCCTTTATTCCATTTATTACAGAGAAAATTTGGCTTAAAAATAAATTAGATAATTCTAAAAAAAACTTTTTAATGCTCACTAATTGGCCTGTGGGCAAATTTTATAAAGATAAAGATTATAAAGAAGTTGAAAAAATGATTAGTATTATATCAAAAATCAGATCATTCAAGAATGAGCTAAATATAAACCCAGGTTCGTTTATTGATATATCAATTGAAAGGATTAATAAAAAAAATATTAATTTTTTTAAACAAAATAATGATGTATTAAAAAAACTTGGACGTATTAACAATATTTACAATAAAGATCAAAATAAACCTTCAGCTTCCCTTGTAGTATTAGGTGATGTTTTCAAGTTATATTTTGACCAAAGTATAGATCTAAATTTAATAAAAGATAATTTGTTTAAAAAACAAAACAAAATTTCTGTTGACCTTAAAATTAGTTCAGAAAAACTAGCTAATAGTAGCTTTATGAGCAAGGCGCCAAAAAATATTGTCGATCAAGAAAAAACTAATTATACTAATTTAAAGAAAGATATTCAAAAAATATCCTTAACAATTGAAAGTTTAAAATGAAAAGATTTAACAAAAAAAAATTACCTAGCAGACATACTTCCTTAGGTCCAGAAAAAGCAGGCCAGAGAGCATTTTATTATGCAATGAATTTAACTGAAAAAGATATTAAAAAACCTTTTGTTGGTGTAGTGACAACTTGGAACGAGGCTGCTCCTTGTAACATAGCATTAATGAGACAATCTCAATCAGTAAAAAAAGGAGTTAAGTTAAATGGAGGAACTCCAAGAGAATTTTGTACAATCGCTGTAACTGATGGTATTGCAATGGGTCATGAAGGTATGAAATCGTCTTTAATATCTAGAGATGTTATTGCAGATTCAACCGAACTAACCGTTAGAGGACATTGTTATGACGCTCTAGTAGGAGTTGCAGCATGTGATAAAACATTACCAGGATTAATGATGGCGATGTTAAGATTAAATGTACCAAGCGTTTTTATGTATGGTGGATCAATTCTTCCAGGCAGATTTAATGGAAAAGATGTAACTGTTGCTGATGTTTTTGAGTGTGTTGGAAAACATGCTATAGGAAAAATGTCAACAGCCGCATTAAAAAAATTAGAATCTAAAGCATGTCCCAGTGCTGGTGCTTGTGGAGGACAATTTACAGCAAATACTATGGCATGTGTTTCAGAAGCTATTGGTTTAGCATTACCTTATTCAGCAGGAACTCCAGCTCCATATAAACAAAGAGATCGATATGCATTATCAAGCGGTAAGGCAGTTATGAATTTACTTGAAAAAAATATAAGACCTAGAGATATAGTTACAAGAAAAGCTTTAGAAAATGCTGCAACAATTGTTGCTGCAACAGGTGGATCTACAAATGCAGGTTTGCATTTGCCTGCTATTGCAAATGAAATAGGTATAAAATTTGATCTTATGGATGTTGCAAAAATTTTTAAAAAAACACCTTACCTTGCAGACTTAAAACCGGGAGGAAAATATGTTGCAAAAGATATGTGGAAAGCCGGAGGTGTTCCTATGCTATTAAAAACTTTACTCGACGGTGGCTATATTCATGGAGATTGTATGACTGTTACTGGAAAAACAATGAGAGAAAATCTAAGAAATGTTAAGTTTAATTCTAAACAAAAAGTAATGAGAAAACATAATAATCCACTATCACCAGATGGTGGTGTAGTTGGACTAAAAGGAAATTTAGCTCCAGAAGGTGCAATTGTTAAAATTGCGGGATTAAAGAAACTTCAGTTTACAGGTAGAGCAAAATGTTTTGATACAGAGGAAGCCGCATACAAAGCTGTACAAAAAAGAAAATATAGAGATGGAGATATAATTATAATTAGATATGAAGGTCCAAAAGGTGGTCCCGGTATGAGAGAAATGTTACAAACTACTGGAGCGATTTATGGACAAGGAAAAGGTGACAAAGTTGCTTTAATTACTGACGGACGTTTTTCAGGAGCAACTAGAGGTTTTTGTATTGGTCATGTAGGACCAGAAGCATCCATAGGAGGACCTATAGCACTTCTTAAAAATGGAGACATTATAGATCTTGATGCAAAGAAAGGTATAATTCATGTTCGTCTTTCTAAAAAAGAACTAATGCGTAGACGTAAGAAATGGAAACCAAAAAAAATGAATTTTGGTAGCGGCACTCTCTGGAAATACGCCCAAACTGTAGGACCTGCTTATTTAGGCGCTGCAACTCATCCAGGTGGTAAAAAAGAAGTAAGAGTTTACGCTGACATTTAATGAAAATAAGACCAGTTATTCTTTGCGGTGGAGCTGGGACAAGACTTTGGCCGAAACAAAAAAAACATCAAGCAAAACAATTTATTGACTTTGGTGGATGGTCATTAATTCAAAAAACATTGGAAAGAATTAAAAAACCAGTTTTTGATTATCCAATAATAAGCACAAATTCAAAATATTTAAAAGAAGTTAGAAAATCACTTAAAAAAAATAAAGTTAAAAAGTATAAAATAGTTCTAGAGCCAGTAAAAAAAAATACAGCTCCAGCTATATTATCTTCGGCTCTAATTAAGGACATACCTTTAGAACAACCTTTAATGTATTTTGCAGCTGATCATTTAATTGAAAAATCACATATTTTAAACAGATCTATTAGTAAAAATAAATCAAATTTAGATGATCAAAATATTTTTATATTTGGTATTAAACCAACAAGTCCATCAAGTGAATATGGTTACTTTTTAACAAAAAAAATAAAAAAAAACATAAACAAAGTAACCAAATTTATTGAAAAACCAAAGTCTGCCAAAGCTAAACAGGTTATTAAAAGCAAAGGATATTGGAACTCTGGAATGTTTTATTTAAGAAAAGATTCAATTGTTAATAACTTTAAAAAATATCAGAATAAAACTTATAAAAGCTGTTTAGATGCAGTTAATAAGGCAAAATATAGAAATAATACTTATTATTTAAATAAAAGATTTTTTGCTAAATCATTAGAAAAATCATTTGATTATGCAATTCTTGAAAAAACAAAAAAAATTAACGCTATTAAACTAGATATACCTTGGTCAGATCTTGGAAGTTGGAGTGAAATATGCAAGATTTATAAAAAAAATAAATCTAAATACTATAAAAAAAGAATGTCTATTTCAGACCTTGGGGTAGATATGTTAATTTATTTGAAGGAAAAAACTTTCTTGTAAAAGAGCTTACTGTTAATTCTAAATCATCTATTAGCTTACAAAAACATCATCATAGATCTGAACACTGGATGATTACACATGGTAAACCTGAAATTACTATAAATAAACAAAAATTCTTTAAAAAACCTGAAGACTCAATTTTTATTCCAACTGGAGCTATACATAGAATTGAAAATCATTTCAAAAAACCCGTAAAAATAATCGAAGTTCAAACGGGAACTATTTTGCGTGAAAGTGATATTGTCAGGTATAAGGATATTTATGGTAGAATTAAATAATCTAATGTTTTAATGAATAAGTTTCTAAGCATTGCGCAAAGAAAATTCCCAATAGTTTTAGAGAATATTGCATAGAATGTAATAATTTTTTTGATTTTTTAGCATTAGTTAAATCATCAGGAGAATATCTATTAAATTTATCTTTTTTAATAATTCCGATATTTTGTAAATTAGCAATTTTTCTTATAACTGTAGTTCTAGGTATTTTTGTAATTTCTGAAATAGAAGTAGCACTTAATCCGAATCTGTCATTTAATTCGTGTAGTCTGTGAAATATATTTTTTATATTTAAAGGTTTTTCATTCTTATATCCTTTTGAAGAAAGTGTATTCATCGTACAAAGTATAGAAATATAAACTGATTCTATATCCATTACAGTCTTAAGATTTGCAAAATATGATATTTGAAAATCTAAAAATTTTGTTAAATATAATAGAAATTTTTCATTTATATCTTTCTCAATTTGTTTTTGACTAATTTCATTTACAAAAAGTTTATTTTGTGCAAAAAAAATAGATATAGTAGATAAAAATTTACTTATATTATAAACTTGAACTTCTATAATTTTACTATCAATTTTATCAGTATTTAAACAGTATAAATTGTTTTTTTTATCAAATATTATAATTTTATCTTTAATAAGTTTTTCTTTTTTTCTTCTTACTGTTTCTCTTGGAACATTTAAAGCTGATGAAATTGCTTTTATTTTAAAATTTGGAACTGATAATTTGAATTTTCCTTTTTCATAAAAATTTTTAAAAGAAATGTTTTCAGAATTGCCATTTTTTTTAATTGCACTTTTGTAAAGATGATTTGTAATAACCATACCAACTAATGAAGCATCTAAATCATCATAAATAATATTTAAAGAAGCAAGATATTCAGTTTGCATTACAAAAAAATTAGGCATTAAATGTGAGTAATTTTGTTCGATTATCTTTGAAATATTTACAGGTTCGAATTTCATTGCAATTTTTGAAGCAAATATTATTGTCCATTTTGGGGATTTAATCAAACAATATGTTAAAAACTTTATGAGTGTAGTAACAGATATATTTTTACCATTAGCTCTAGCATTCATTATGTTTGCATTAGGTTTAGGATTAACTAGTGCAGATTTTTTAAGAGTTATTAAGCAACCAAAAGATTTTTTTGTTGGAGCAATCAGTCAAATTATTTTACTTCCAATTATCGCATTTATTTTAGTTAAAATTTGGCCCATTTCACCAGAGCTTGCAATTGGTGTTATGATTATAGCAGCAGCTCCTGGAGGTGTAACCTCAAATATACTTACTTCCTTTGCAAGAGGAGATGTTGCTCTCTCAATTTCACTAACTGCAGTTATAAGTCTTTTGAGTGTTATAACTGTACCTTTTATTATTATTACATCTTTAGCTTTACTAGATTCTGAAACTGTCTCTCAAAATATTTCTCTAACTACCATGGCTATAAGTATGTTTTTGATCGTAACAGTTCCAGTTATTCTTGGAATGGTATTTAGAGGATTTGCTTCAAATGCAGCAATAAAGTTTGAACCGGTAGCTAAAAAAATCTCAATAGTATTATTTGTAATAGTCTTACTCGGAGCTATTTTGGCAGAGAAAGATAATATAGTTTCTTATTTCGCTGATGCTGGTCTTATTACACTAGCTTTAAACGTTATTATGATGATTGTTGCTTTTTATGTTGCTCAATTATTAGCAACTGGAAATGCACAAAAAAAATGTATTGCTATAGAGTGTGGTCTACAGAACGGTACACTTGCCATTTTTGTTGGTACAACATTGTTTGGTGGCGGAGCATTTGTAATTCCAGCTGCTACTTATAGCTTAATAATGTTCGCCACCTCTTTAATTTTTGTATTCCTCGTTAAAAATAATTAAAACCAACCCTTTGGAACAATTATATAGTGAATAGCAAGCACTATTCCAACTGATACACTTAACCCAAAGATCATTTTAATAAAATCTTTTCCAATAAGTGGGAAAACATATTTAAATTTATAATCTTTGTTCATTGTTGAGATTGCAAGCTCTCTTCCACATAATAGCCCAACAAACACCCAAGTTGTTGACATTGGTAAATCGTTTAGTTCTTTAAAGTAAAACAAAACTGCAGCGTAGATTACATTAATAATGGTAGCAGATCGCGCATATCTTGTTCCAGTTTTATCCAAAACTACTTTTTGAATAGGCCCACCATGTATATAGAAAATATAAAATAGAAGAATTGTAAAATAGGCCATTACTGTAATTAGTAGAGTAGGGCTTAACTGTCTTGGTAAATATACTGCAATGTTTGCAACGTCATGAGATAACCAAACCCACCATAACCAACCTGAAGTTACCCAAACAGAGTTACGCCAGAAGCCAATCCATTTATCACTTACTTCATCAAACTTTTCATTGATAAATTTTGATACAACAATCCAAGCTATGTATGCAACTACGGCAGCTAAACCGTAACCTACGACACTTTTCATTAACATTTTTTCTAAAACTACAGTTGATGCAAAAGCGGATAAAACTAAGAAAGTAGTAGAAACTGGAATACCAATTCTAGTTAATAACAATAGTATTCCAGGAGCAACTGCGTGATACCATTGAATTTCTTGATAAGGTATTCTTGTTAATCTTCCATAGGAAATGTCACCATCATAGGCATACCAACCCCAAGCTAGCGCTAAAATCATTACAAATGACGCTGAACCTGCAAGCGTATACCATTTAAACCATTTTTGTTTTGAGGCAATAAAAGTACCTAATGTTTGAATAGAGTCGTTTCCAATTACAGACCATCCCGCCAGTCCAAATCCTATTATTGTATATATTAATGAGAGTTCCATATTTTTCTAGTTAGAGTTTAATTTTAAATTCATAAGAATCTTTTTCTTAACGACCATTTAATATGTGCCAAAAGGTTAGTCTATGATTAAATATGATTATTTTTCTTTAAAGAAGGTTGATTCATCGACACTTATATTATTTTGAATATTTGTCCAGTTTTTTAAAAGAACAATTTGACACTTATTATTGTTATGTTATAACATAACAGATGAAAATATCTAAATGCTGTAATAAAAACGACCAACAGGCTTTAAATGTTTTAAAAAAACATAGCAAAGGCTTAACTGCTTATCGTCTATTAAGCGAATTACAAAAAAATAGAAATGTTAAACCTATGACAATTTATAGATCATTAAATAGCTTACAAAAAATGGGTGTTGTACATAAGTCTAACCAAAGCAAAACTTATTTTGTTTGTAATAGTGGCGCTAAAGATAAACACAACCCAGCATTAGCCGTTTGTAAAAAATGTGAAAAAACTGAAGAATTAAACCCAAATATTTTCTCTAAATTATTTAACAATATTAAAACTAAAGAAAAATATAATTTTTCAAATTTTGAAATTGAAATTTCAACTATTTGTCAAAAATGTAACTAAAGGATAATAAAAATGGAACACGCGCACGAATTACCAGAATTTCTTCATTTTTTAGAAGAATTAATAGAAGAGCATAGCATATTAAGAGGTATGATTTTTGGCTTCATACATACTTTAATACCACTAATTGGTTTTTATTCTGGTTGGAGCATTAATCGTTTATTAAAAATAATATCTAATGGTGCTATTGCTGGAATAATTGGAATTGTTTTGGCGCATATAATTGCTGACTTTATAGCTGCTTTAGCTGATCCTCATTTAAAAAGTGCAGCTTTTGGAATAGTCATTGGAGGATTTTTACCTTTAACGGCAGTACCTTTTTTAGAAAAGTATGTAACAAAGAGTAGATACCATACAGTTGTAGGTGACCATGAAGATCTTAAAAAGGATTTGAAAAGAAAGCACAGATAATATTAAATACTATCTGTGAAAACAGTTTCTCTCACATTAGATGAGATTTATAACTTAGCTAAAAAAACTCTTTTAGCTAATGGATGTGATGATGAAACGGCATCAATTCTTGCTGAACTGATAATGAAAGCCGAAAGAGATGGTTCTTTATCTCATGGTTTATTTAGATTACCCGCTTATGTTTCAGGACTTAAAAGTGGAAAAATAAATGGTAAAGCAAGACCTGAGGTAAAAAAAATATCTTCAAGCGTTATTAAAGTTTTAGGAAATAATTGTTTAGCACCTGTTGTTTTAAGCAAAGGTATTCCAGAATTGATAAAAGCTGCTAAAGAAAATGGAGTAGCTGTTTTAGCTATAAATAATTCTCATCATATGGCTGCTATGTGGCCTGAAACAGAAATGATTGCTGAACAAGGCTTAGTTGCTTTTGCATGTACTTCTTATAAACCTGCTGTAGCACCTGCTGGTGCAACAAAACCTTTATTTGGAACTAATCCAATTTCTTTTGCATGGCCAAGACCAGGAAAAACTCCAGTTGTTTATGATATGGCAACAGCTTCAATGGCAATGGGAGAAGTTCAAGTTGCTAAAAGAGAAGGGCATAAAGTTCCATTAGGAACAGGACTAAACAAAGATGGCAAAGAAACTACTGATCCAGGAGAAATAGCTGATGGTGGAGTATTACTACCCTTTGGAGGCTATAAAGGCTCAGGAATAGCCATGATGGTTGAACTATTAGCTGGTGCTTTAGTTGGTGATAATTTTAGTTTTGAGACTGCAGCAAAAGACAATAAAGATGGTGGACCACCTAGCGGAGGAGAATTTATTTTGGCTATTTCACCTGATAAATTATCTGGAAATAATTGGGAGAAACATTCTGATGAATTTTTTAACAAGATGAAATCTATGGATGGAGTTAGATTGCCAGGTGAAAGAAGACATAAAAATAGATTGGATAAAGGTCCAAGAAATATAAATGAAGAACTAGTAAATAAAATTAAATCTCTAAGTTAATTCAATTTCAATAGGAGTATGGTCAGAAGGTTTTTGTCTACCACGTGGAAATTTATTTATTTTAACATCTTTAATTATATTAATTAGTGAATTAGATACCAAAAAATGATCAATACGCATCCCATTATTTTTTTGCCATGCGCCACTTGTATAGTCCCAAAATGTATATCCCTCTTTTTCAGGATGTATATATCTATAGGCATCATGGAAACCTAAATTAACTAATTCTCTTAATTTTTTTCTTATTTCTAATCTAAATAAAGCATCATTTTCATAGTTTTTTGGATTATGAACATCTTCTGCAGAAGGAATTATATTAAAATCACCACCTATAATTATATTTTCATTTTGTTTAGATAAAGATTTTATTTTTTTAATTAAATTATCTAGCCAGTAAATTTTATAATCATATTTTTTTGTATCAACAGGGTTTCCATTAGGAGTATAAATATTAATTAAATTTATATTCTTATTTTTATGTTTTAATTCAGCTGAAATTATTCTTGACTGTTTATTTTTATCTTTAAATATATCTGTCTGTATATTATTTAATTTTTTTTTTGAAATAATTGCAACACCATTATAGCTTTTTTGACCATATACATAATTTTCATATTTTAATGATTTAATATCATCATAAGGATAAGTTTCATTTGGTGTTTTGATTTCTTGTATCATAATAATATCTGGAGAGAATTTCTTTATATACTCTTTGATATTTTCGATACGTGCTCTTACAGAATTTACATTCCAAGAGCTAATAATCATTAAAGAGAAAAGGAAACACCACAACCACAAGAAGATTTGCTTTTTGGATTTGATATTTTAAACGAATTACCAATTAATTCTGAAACATAATCAACTTCCGATCCTTTTAACATGTCAGCAGAAGTTTTATCAATTAAGATATTTTCAAATTTTAAATCGTCTTCTTGAGGATTTTTATCAACAGAAAAATCATATTGAAAACCTGAACAACCGCCACCTTTAATAGCGATTCTAAAAAAAGACCCTTTATCTTTTTGAGACAACAAATGATTAATCTGTTTTATAGCTTTATCTGTAAATTTAATTTCTTTAATCATATAACAACACTGATATTACTAATATAATATCTATTTATTGATTTTAAAGTATGAAAAATTTCTCAAAATTAGGCTTATTTAGAAGCAAGGGGAGACTGTTCAATGAACATATCAACCAATACCGTAGTCCATTTCAAAGAGATAGAGACAGAATAATTCACTGTGCATCCTTTAGAAGATTAAAACATAAAACTCAGGTATTTGTTAATACAGAAGGTGATCACTACAGAACTAGGATTACACATTCCATAGAAGTTGCCCAGATTGCTAGAACAATAGCAAAATACTTATGTCTTAATGATGATTTAGCAGAAACATTAAGTTTAGCACATGATCTTGGCCATACACCTTTCGGACATGCAGGTGAAGATGCATTAAATGAGTGTATGATTAATCATGGTGGATTTGATCATAACTTACAAACGCTTAGAATTGTAATGTTTCTAGAAAATAAATATATAAAATTTAAAGGGTTAAATTTGACAATAGAAACACTTGATGGATTATTAAAACATAATGGATCTATTGATGACAGCTCATTAATAGAAACAATAATAGGAATAAATAATTTTAAAAATAAAATTAATTTTAATAAAT
>CACJXT010000017.1 GCA_902597425.1 uncultured Pelagibacteraceae bacterium
TTCAAATTTTTTGGGGAAGAAAAAGAGGGTAAAAGAATAGCTAGTAAAATTGTAAAAGAAAGAAAAAAAAAAAAAATTGATACTCAAGAATTAGTAAAAATTGTAAATTCATCGAAAAGAAGAAAAAATTATAAAACTCATAGTGCAACAAAAGTTTTTCAAGCTTTAAGAATTTTTGTTAATAAAGAAATTAGTGAATTAATTTATGGATTAATCAATGCAACCAAAGTGCTTGGAAAAAATGGAATAATTGCTGTTGTTAGTTTTCATTCTTTAGAGGATAAAATAGTTAAATATTTTTTTAAAAGCTTATCGGAAAATAAAAATGTTTCTAGATATATGCCTAAAACAAAGGAAAAAATTAATTTATTTAAGTTGATAAATAAAAAACCAATAATTCCGTCTTCGCAAGAAATTTTAGAAAATCCTCCCTCAAGATCAGCAAAATTAAGATCAGCAGTTAAACTAAAAGATTTTGTAAATTTTGATACAGATATTTTAGAAAAATTTAAAAGTCTAATAGAAATTGAAAACTATTCTAATAAATTATGAAAAAAATTATTTTAATTTTATCAATTCTTATTTTAATTATTTTTACTACTATTACAAAAAACTCCACTAAAAAATTAGACAATAAAATCTTTAATATTAGAGAAAATATACGTGTATTAAAAGATAAGTATGAATTGGTTCTTTTAGATTATAATTTTTTAACTTCTCCTAAAAAATTATTAGAATATCAATCAAAATATTTTGAAACTGATTTAATTCCTTTGGATATTACTCAGATAAAAGAAATTAAAGAAGAAAATAACAAATTGGCAATCACGGAGTTAAGTAAAATTAAAAAAGAAAATGAATAAAAATAATCAGGAAAAGTTAATTTTAGAAAGTTACGATAATGAGTTTTTATATGAAAAAAACAAATCTAATTTAAATATTACATTTAATAGAATTGCATTTATTTTTTTTATATTTTTAGTGGTTTGTACTATTTATGCTATTAAGGTTTTTTATTTAGGCTCTTTAAATTCTAAAATAAAAATACAAAATTTTAGCCCAATAAAAACAAATTATAGAGCTGATATAGTTGATAATAATGGAAATTTTTTAGTCAAAACTATAAATACAATAGACATAGGCATTAACCCAAAGCTAGTAATAGACAAAAAAAAACTTTTAATAAATTTGCAACTGATATTTCCACAGAAAAATTTTGATGTAATCAAAAAAAAACTTGGTGGAAAAAATTTTTTTTATTTGGAAAAAAGAATTAGCCAAGAAAATTATGAAAAGTTAAGATTACTTGGTGATAAATCGATAATTCCAGAAGAAAAATTAACAAGAATATATCCTCAAGAAAATTTATTTAGCCATATAATAGGTCAGATCGACAATGATAATAATGGAATTTCTGGCATTGAAAAACATTTTGATAATGAGTTAAAGAAAAAAAAAGAACCCTTAAAATTAACAGTTGATACAGATATTCAGTTTTTAATAAGAGAAGAGCTTATAAAAGCACAAGAAATTTTTAAAAATTTAGGAAGTGCTGCCATTTTGATGAATATTAATAATGGCAATATCCTTTCAATGATTTCATTGCCAGATTTTAATCTTAATAGAAGAAAAGAAATTAAAGATTTAAAATATATTAACAGGGCAACAAAAGGTCTTTACGAACTTGGTTCTGTGTTTAAAACTTTTACATTGGCAGCAGGATTTAATGAAGGCATAATTGAGCCCAAAACTGAATTTAAAAACTTAGAAAAAAAACTTGTTTGTGCAGGTAATTCTATTGAGGAATATGACAATAAAATGCCGTCAGATCTTACTGCTGAGCAAATTTTGATCAGATCATCAAATATAGGTTCAGTTAAAATAGCACAGAAATTAGGTATAGAAAAATTTGTATTATTTTTAAAAAAAATAGGAATCTTAGAAAAAATAGAATTTGACATTGAAGAAGTTGGACAGTTACCTAGTCTGCAGTGGGGAAAATGTAAACTTGCAACAGCATCATTTGGCCATGGCATATCAACCACTTTACTACAATTAGCTAAAGGTTATTCAATCATCACCAATGGTGGCTATTATATTGATCCAACCTTGATTAATAAAAAAAAGAAAAAAATCAGTCAAAGAAGAAGAATTTTAAAAAAAGAAGTTTCGAAAAAAATAAATCCAATTTTGAGAAAAGCTGTATCAACAAAAGAAGGTACGGCTGGCTTTGCAAATGTTTTTGGTTATGAGGTAGGAGGTAAAACCGGCACAGCTGATAAATCTAAATTTGGCGGTTATTCAAAAGATAAAATTAATACTTTTGTATCAATATTTCCAACATCAAAACCAAAATATGTTTTATTAGTTTTGTTAGATGAACCCAAGCCATCAAAAGAATATGTTTATCATTATAGAGACGGCAGAAAACCTTACAAAGGAAATTGGAGAAATACCGCAGGTTGGACTTCAGTTGAAATTGCAGGCAAAATTATAGAAAAAATTGGACCCATTTTAGCCACAAAATATATGGAAGTTAATTAGCTCCATGTTGGTTGGAAATTTTTTTAAAAATCTTAATTCAAAATACAAAAATCATTTTTTTTATGGTTTAAGCTTCAATAGTTTAACATGCAAAAAAAATAATATTTTTTTTGCAATTCAAGGAACGAAAATAAACGGTAATAAATTTATAAAAGATGCGATAAAAAAAGGTGCAAAGACAATTGTTTCAAACCACAAATTTCAAGGTCTGAAAAATAATATATTATATATAAGTGTAAAGAATGTTAGAAAAACACTGTCTGAAATTAGTTATAAAGTTTATAAAAAAAAACCGAAAAATTTAATTGCAGTTACTGGAACTAATGGAAAATCATCGATTGCTGATTTTTATTATCAAATTTTAAAATTAAACAAAAAAAAGTCTGCATCAATTGGAACATTAGGCATTAGGACAAATTCAAAAAAAATTCCTGCACCAAATACAACGTTAAATCCAACTGTATTATCCCAACAATTAGAGAAGTTAAAAAAAAAAAATATTAACAATGTTATACTTGAAGCATCTAGTCATGGACTGAAACAAAATAGATTGGATGGATTAAATTTTAAAATAGGTATTTTTACAAATTTATCTCACGATCACTTAGATTATCATAAAACTTTTAAAGATTACCTAAATTCTAAACTTTATCTTTTTAATAAATTAATGAGAAAAAATTCAACTATAATTACTGATAAAACTATACCAGAATATAAAAAAATTAAAAAAATTGCTTTAAATAAACAACTAAATTTAAAAACAATAGGAAATGAAGAAAATACATTAAATATAATTAACCATGAATATATAGATGAAAAACAAATTATTAAAATTAAATACAAAAATAATTATTATAGTTTTAAAATAAATTTAATCGGAAAAATTCAAATAAAAAATGTTTTAATGGCAATGATTGCTGCTGAAAAAAGTAATATCAAATTTAAGGATATAGTTAAAGTAACAAGTAAATTAATTCCAGCAGATGGAAGATTAGAAAAAATTGGAAAAATTAGAAATAATTCAAAGGTAATTTTAGATTATGCACATACACCCGATGCATTAAAAACATGTCTTCAAAATTTAAATGAACAATTTAAAAATAAGAATATTTCTATTGTTTTTGGTTGTGGCGGAAATAGAGATGAAATTAAGAGACCAATGATGGGACAAATAGCAAATCAATTTTGTAATAAAATTTATTTAACTGATGATAACCCAAGAAATGAAAATCCAAAAAAAATAAGGTTAGACATAAAAAGAAAAATAAATCAATCAAAATTATATGAAATTGCTAGTAGAAAAAAAGCAATTCAAGAAGCAATAAATAATTTGTGTACTGGAGAAATTTTACTTGTAGCTGGGAAAGGACATGAAAATATTCAAGATTATGGAATTTCAAAAAAATTTTTTTCAGATAGAAAATGTATATTGAATCAAATAAAAAAAAAAAATAACAATCTATCAAAAAATTTAAAAATAAATATTTTAAAAGAAGAGAGTCAACAAAATCATTTTTCTCTTAAATCAAAATTACGTAAAGCATCAATTAATTCAAAAACAATAAAAAAAAATGATATTTTTTTTGCAATTAAAGGAAAAAAAAAAGATGGAAATTTTTATTTGAAAGAAGCTTTAGATAAAGGTGCATCTTTAGCTATAATAAATAAAATCAAAAAATCAGAAAATGTATTAAAACAAATAAAGGTTCCTAACAGTTTGAATTTTTTAACAAAAACCTCAAGTAAAGTAAGAGACAATTCATCTGGTAAAATTATTGCTATAACTGGTAGTTGTGGAAAAACTTCTTTAAAAGAATTAATTGGAAAAACTCTTAATAAAATTTCTCGTGTAACCTATTCTTCAAAATCCTATAACAATAAATTTGGTGTTCCATTAAGTATGTTTAATTTAAATAAAAATGATGATTTTGGAGTTTTTGAAGTTGGAATGGACAAAAAGGGTGAGATTGATAATTTAACAAAAATTATTAAACCTGATGTAGGAGTAATTACAAATGTTTCTTATGCACATGCAAAAAATTTTAAAAATTTAAAACAAATTGCACTAGCTAAATCTGAAATTATGAACAATATTGTTGAAAATGGTTCAATTGTTTTAAATGCGGATGACAATTTTTTTAAATTGCATGAGAAGATTGCTTTAAGAAAAAAACTAAAAGTTTACTCATTTAGTACCAATAAAAAAAATGCAACTGTTAGATTAAATTCTATTAAAAAAAAGAAATCAAAATTTTATGTTTCAATTAACGTCAATAAACAAAAAAAGTTTTTTTTCACATCAACTAAATTTGAAAATAATTTAAAAAATTTACTTTGTGCTATTACAGTAATTTCAATTTTTAAAAATATTAAAAACTTAAATAAAAATATTTTTTATAATTATAATATACCTGAAGGGAGAGGAGATTTCTCCAAGATAAAAATTAATAAAAAAAATATTTTCCTTATTGATGAAAGCTATAATTCAAATCCTTTATCAGTTAGATCTGCAATAAATAATTTTGACCTAATTAATATTAAAAATAATAAAAAGCACTTAATATTAGGAGACATGTTAGAACTTGGAAAACACTCAAAAAAATTGCACTTAGAGTTAAGTAATATTATTAATTCTTCTTCAATAGACAGTGTATATGTTTATGGAAAAAATATAAAAGAAACATATAAAAATATTTATAAAAAGAAAAAAGGTTTAATTTTAAAAGAAATTTCACAAATAATTGATTTGATTAAAAACAATATAAATAATAATGATTATATAATGATTAAGGGGTCAAACTCTACTGGGCTTCACAAATTGACCAATGATTTAAAAAAAAATGTTGTATAGTTTTATCTCAAATTTTGTTGATATTTTTTCATTTCTAAATGTATTTAAATATTTAACAGTTCGTACCGGACTAGCTATGTTCACTTCGATGTTTGTAGTATTTTTAATTGGCACACCATTTATAAATTTTTTTTCTACAAAACAAATTTTAAATCCAATAAGAGAAGATGGACCAAGCGATCATGTTATAAAAAAAATGGATACCCCAACTATGGGTGGAGCATTAATTTTGACAGGTTTATTTTCTGGAATATTATTATGGGGTGATTTATTTAACCAATATGTTTGGTTTTTAATTTTTATAACTGCTAGTTTTGGACTTTTGGGTGCTTATGATGATTATAAAAAAATTAAATTTAAAAATTCATCTGGAATTTCATTTAATTTTAAAATTACAGCTCAAATATTAATTGCAATAATAGGTATATCATTACTAAGTTATTTTTCTGATCATTCTGAACTGAAAAATTTGTATTTTCCTTTTTTTAAAAATTTAATTGTTAACCTTGGATGGTTTTTTATACCGTTCTCTGTATTTATAATTGTGGGCTCATCAAATGCTGTAAATTTAACAGATGGTCTTGATGGACTTGCAACAGTTCCAGTAATATTGGTTGCTTCATGTTTTGCTTTTATTAGCTATGTGACAGGTAATATAGTTTTTTCCAATTATCTTCAAATACCATACATTGTAGATGTTGGTGAAGTTTCTGTATTTTGTGGCTCAGTAATTGGGGCCTGTTTAGGATTTTTATGGTTTAATGCACCACCAGCTAAAATTTTTATGGGCGATACTGGATCTTTGGCATTAGGTGGTTCTTTAGGAGCAGTTGGAATAATTACTAAACATGAGATAGTTTTAGCAATTACTGGTGGATTATTTGTACTAGAAGCAATTTCTGTAATTGTACAAGTTATATCTTTCAAGTTAACAGGAAAGAGAGTTTTCAAAATGGCGCCCATTCATCATCATTTTGAAAAAAAAGGTTGGGAAGAGTCAACAGTAGTTATTAGGTTCTGGATTATTTCAATTATTTTAGCAATGATTGGGTTAGCTACTTTGAAATTTAGATAATGGAAGATATTAAAAATATCTTTATTAAAAAAAAAATTTTAATTTATGGATTGGGAAAAAGTGGTCTTTCTAGTTACTATTTTTTAAAAAAAAATAATAATCTTTATTTATATGATGATGATATGAAGGTTATTAAAAACAAGAGAATTAAAAAAATATTTATCAAGCCAAAAAATATTTTTAAAAATAATTTTGATTTTATAGTAATTAGTCCAGGTATAAATATTAATAAATGTTTTCTTAAGAACTTCCTAAAAAAAAATTTAAATAAAATAATTACTGATTTAGATATTTTTTACAGTCATTACTTTAAAAATAGAAACATTGCAATTACAGGAACCAATGGAAAATCTACAACTGCAAAAATTTTATTTGATATATTAAAAAATCAAAAATTTGATGTCAGACTTACCGGAAATATTGGGAATCCAATCTTAGCAGAAAAAAAAATAACATCTAAAACTATCTTTGTAATAGAAGCGTCTTCTTATCAGATAGAATATAGTAAAAGATTTAAAGCAAATTATGCTTTAATATTGAATATTTCTCCAGACCATTTGGAACGTCATGGAACATTTATTAATTATGTTAAATCAAAGTTTAAGTTATTTAGTAATCAGACAAAACACGACTACTCATTTTTTGATATTAAAAATAAATATTTAAAAAGAGAAATAAAAAAAAGCAAAATATATTCTAAAATTATTAAGGTTGACGTCAATTCAATTAATAAACATATAAGAAAAATAAAAAATCCATATTTTTTGACAAAAGGAAATCAAAATAATTTAGCTTTTATTTTTGCCATTACAAAAGAATTTGGGTTAAAAAAAAATAATCTTTTTAAAGTTATAAATAATTTTAAAGGTTTAAATTATAGGCAGCAAATAATCTATCAATCTAAAGCACTAACATTAATAAATGATTCTAAAGCAACAAGCTACGCATCATCAATTAATATTCTTCAATCTTTAAAAAAAGTTTTTTGGATAGTTGGTGGCATACCCAAATTGGGAGATAAATTTTTCATGACAAAAAAAAATTGTATAAATTTTAAAGCATATATATATGGCAAAAATAAAAACCATTTTATTAAGCAGTTAAAAAATAAAATAGATTACCAATCTTTTGATAATTTAAAAAATGCGCTAAAAAAAGTTATATTTGATATAAAAATTGAAAAAAAAAATAAACACAACACCATATTGTTTAGTCCTTCCGCAGCATCATTTGATAGTTTTAAGAATTTTGAAGATAGAGGAAAAAAATTTAATATCTTAGTAAAAAAATTGAATTTAAAAAAATTGATTAATGCTTAATAGTGGTTTTATTTATAAACTTTATTACGATTGGTGGAAAAATATAGATAAATCAATTTTATTATTAATAATATTATTATTTGGTTTGGGTTTATTTTTTTCTTTAGTTTCTACTTCTTTAATTGCATCTGATAAATTGGAGACAAATAGTTTTTATTTTTTTTTTAAACATTTATTTTATGTTGGAATTGCAATTTTTTTTGTAATTTTTTTCTCTTCGATAAGTCAAACAAACTTATTTAGAACATCTATTGTATTATTTATAATTTGTTTTATTTTTTTAACTTTGGTTCCAATTATTGGCATCGAAGTTAAAGGTTCAAAAAGATGGTTAGACTTCGAATTTTTACCAAGATTTCAACCAATAGAACTTTTAAAACCTTTTATTATAATTATGATTGCTTCAGTTTTATGTACTGAGAAGGGAAAAAATATTTATTACAAATATTTTTTAAGCTTTATTGTCATAGTTCCAATAATGCTCCTTTTATTAACTCAACCTGATATTGGACAAACTTTTTTAATATTTTTAACATGGTTAAGCTTAATTTTTATATCGGGAATTAGTTTACTAGTTTTTTTTATATTTTTTGGAATTATACTTTCTTTATTACTATACTTAATTTTTTTTATTCCAAGATTTGAATATATTAAAAATAGAATAGAATCTTTTTTTGATCCAGTTTCAGGTACGCATAATTTTCAATCAGACAAAGCATCTGAAGCCATAATTAATGGAGGTTTTTTTGGCAAAGGTATTGGAGAAGGTGTATTAAAAAATAAAGTTCCCGAAGCCCATACTGATTATATCGTTGCAGTTATATCTGAAGAAT
Source organism: uncultured Pelagibacteraceae bacterium (assembly GCA_902597425.1). Taxonomy (GTDB): domain Bacteria; phylum Pseudomonadota; class Alphaproteobacteria; order Pelagibacterales; family Pelagibacteraceae; genus Pelagibacter. The sequence continues at coordinate 8,623 of CACJXT010000017.1, forward strand.
TTGGCGCAGTAATTATTATTATTTTAATGATGATTTTTTTATTTTTTATTTATCAAGTTTTCAAAAAATTATATTTTGAAAAAAATGATAAGGTAAGATTAATTCTTGTTGGGTCTATTACACTTATATTGCTTCAAGCTTTAATTCATATTGGAGTTAATATAAGGCTTTTTCCAACTACAGGAATGACTTTACCATTTTTAAGCTATGGAGGATCTTCAATAGTGGGTACAGCAATTCTATGTGGTATAATTTTAAATCTTACAAAGAGAAAAATTAATTAGTAAATGAAAAGAAAAATTTTAATTAGTAGTGGTGGTTCAGGAGGTCATGTAATTCCTGCTTCAATATTTTATGAACATTTAAAAAATGAGTTTGATGTTTTTTTTACTGTAGATAAACGTGGAACTAAATTTTTAAATCTAAAAAAATATAAAGCTACAGTTATAGATACTCCAAAATTAATGAATAATTTATTTTTATTACCTTTAAATTTTTTTGGCTTTTTTTTTTCTATAATTAAATCTCTAATTTTTTTAAAAAAAAATAAAATTGATATTCTAATATCTACAGGTGGCTATATGTCATTGCCTTTTTGCATTACTGCTAAAATTCTTAATATAACAATTTATCTTTTTGAACCAAATATGGTTTTAGGTAGAGCGAATAATTTTTTTTTAAAATATTGTAAAAAAATTTTTTGTTATTCTAATGAGATTATTAATTTTCCATTAAAATATATGAATAGAATTTTATTAATTAATCCTTTGTTACGAAAAGAATTTTATTCAATTGTACCTAACAATAAAGAAGCCATAAATAAAGAAATTACTTTTTTAATTATAGGTGGAAGTCAAGGAGCTAAATTTTTTAATAATGAATTAAAAAATACAGTTATAGAAATATCAAAAAAATATAAGCTAAATATTCTTCAACAAACTGATTTTTCAAATATTGAAAATTTAAAAAATTTTTATAATGAAAATAAGATAGATTATCAATTATTTAGTTTTGAAGAAAACATAATCAGCTTAATTAGCAAAGCTAATCTATGCATAACTAGAGCTGGAGCATCCACCTTATCAGAGTTGACTTATTTAAATGTACCTTATTTAGCGATTCCTTATCCATTAGCTAAAGACAATCATCAGTATCAAAATGCATTATTTTATAAGAATAAGGATTGTTGTTGGATATTACAACAAGATCAGCTTAAGAATAAAGTATTGGCAAATTTTTTAATAAATATAATTAATGATAAAGATGATTATTTGAATAAAAAAAAGAACATGGAAAAATTTAGTAATAAAAATACTTGGCACAATATAAACAAAAAACTAATAAACACGATTAATGAAAATTGAATTAGCAAAAACTGAAATTATTCATTTTGTAGGTATTGGCGGAATTGGTATGAGTGGTTTAGCTTTAATAATGAAAGGCATGGGCTTTAAAGTACAAGGAAGTGACATTTCTTTTAGCAAAAACATTGAAAGATTAAAAAAAAATAAAATTAAAGTTATCATAGGACATCAAAAAAAAAATATTGAAAAGGCAACAATATTAGTTATTTCATCTGCGATAAAAAGTAATAACCCTGAAATATTGGCGGCGAAAAAGAAACTACTTCCAATTTATAAAAGAGGGGACATGCTTGCGCATATTGTTTTATTAACAAAAAATATTGTAGTTGCTGGGTCACATGGAAAAACAACCACCACTTCCCTCGTTGCAGGGATTTTTTCAAAAGCAAAATTAGATCCAACAGTTATAAATGGTGGTGTATTAAATTCGTTTAATAATTCTGCAAAATTAGGCAAAAGTAATTGGAGTGTCGTAGAATCAGATGAGTCAGATGGAAGTTTTATAAAAGTCTTACCAACTTATTCAATTATAACAAATATAGATAGAGAACACATGGATTATTATAAAACTATGGATAAATTAAAAAAACTATTTATAGATTTTATTGAAAAAATTCCATCATTTGGAAAAGCATTTATCTGCATAGACAACAAAAATAATAGTGAAATAATTAAGAAAATAAAGATTAAAAATTTTTATACTTATGGAACAAATATAAATTCACAATTTTTTATAAAAAACATCAATCAATCAAGAAATTTTTCAGAATTTAATATTAATATTCGGCTACCAGGAAAAAAAAATACAACAATAAAGAATGTAAGAATTCCACTTATTGGTTTACACAATATAAGAAATGCAACTGCAGCGGCAGCTGTTGCAATAACATTAGGTATTTCAAAAGAAATTATTAAGCAAGGACTTAGAGAATTTAAAGGTGTGCAAAGAAGGTTTAATAAAATATTTATACATCGGGAAACTATTTTTTTTGATGATTATGCGCATCATCCAACAGAGATAAAAGAAGTTTTAAATGGGGTTAAGCAAGCATATAAAAAAGAAGAAATAGTCTGTGTTTTTCAACCACATAGAATATCTAGATTAAAGGACTTGAGAAATGAATTTAGCTCATCTTTTAGAAAAGCTGATAGTGTGATTTTATGTCCAGTATATTCAGCGGGAGAAAAAATAAAATTAGGATTTAAGTATTATAATTTTGCAAAACAAATAATAAAAAATTCTAAAGTTAAAGTTTATTTGGTTAAAGATCAGTATCAACTTGGAAAATTTGCAAAACAACATCTGTATGGAAAAAAAATAGTTATTGGCATGGGTGCAGGCTCAATCTCTAACTGGATGAAAGAACTACCAAATTTAGTTTAATGAAAATTGATGAATTAAAAAATTTTGCAAACACAATTAAAGGAAAAATAAATTTTAATTATGATTTAAAAAAATCTAATTGGTTTAATATTGGAGGAAAAACTAAGGCATATTTTAGGCCTGATAGTTTAAATGAATTAGTTGTTTTTTTAAAAAAATTTGGGAATAAGGAGAAAATTTTAACATTAGGGGCAGGTTCAAATGTTTTAATTAATGATAAAATATTTGATGGAGTAGTTATTAAACTGGGAAAAAACTTTTCAAATATTTCAGTGCTTTCCAACAGGACTATTATAGCAGGGAGTGCTACGACAGATAAAAAATTGTCAGAATTTGCATTAGAAAACAATATAGGAGGGTTAGAGTTTTTATCATGCATACCAGGGACTGTGGGAGGAGGATTAAGAATGAATTCAGGGTGTTTTGAAAAGGAATTTAAAGATGTTTTGTTATCAGTTCAGGCCATAGATAAAAATGGAAGATTTTTAACGATACCTTCATCAAAAATAAAATTTGGATATAGAGAAAATGATCTAGATAAAAATTTAATATTTTTAAGCGCTTCATTTAAAGGTGAGCTTAAAGAAAAACAAAAAATTGAAAAATTTATGAATAATTTAAAAGAAAAAAAAAACAAAACACAACCAACAAAAATTAAAACGGGTGGAAGTACTTTTAAAAACCCAATTAGTCAAACAAATCAAAAAGTGTGGGAATTAATTAAAAAATCAGTACCTATAGGTACAAAATTTGGTGATGCTGAAATTTCGGATAAACACTGTAATTTTTTTGTAAATAGAAATAACGCTAGCTTTGATGATATGAAAAAATTGATTAATTTTGTCAAAGAGAAAGTAAAATTAAAAACAGGCATTAAATTAGAGACAGAAGTAGAAATAATTAACTAAATAATGAAAAAAAAAGTTTTAATTTTAGGTGGGGGAATCTCAAAAGAAAGATCAATAAGTTTAGAAACTGCCAAGGCTGTTTACAAAGAATTAATAAAAAAAAACTATAAAGTTATTATATGTGAACCAGATGGCAACTTAACAAATAAAATTAAAAGTTTTAAGCCAAACATTGTTTTTAATGCTTTGCACGGACAATTTGGAGAAGATGGCTATATTCAAGCGGTATTAGAATCTCAAAAAGTAAAATACACACATTCTGGCGTTTTAGCTTCTTCTATTGCTATGGATAAAGAAATTTCAAAAAAAATTTTTATTAAAAAAAAAATACTAACACCCAAGTATATAAAATTTAATTTTAATAAGATTAATAAAATTGATAAAAAATTAACATTTATGATTCAAAAAAAATTAAAATTTCCTGTTGTGGTAAAACCGATTAATGAAGGTTCAAGCGTTAATGTATATATATGCAATAAGAAAAATTTTATTAAAAATTTAAAAAAATTAGCTTCATATAAAGAAATTTTAATAGAGAAATTTATTCCAGGTAGAGAAATTCAAGTTGCCATTTTAGGAAAAAAAAAATTGGGAGCTATAGAGTTAAAGCCAAAAAGAAAATTTTATGATTATGAGGCAAAATATAATGTTAAAGCTAAAACAAAGCATATAATTCCAGTAGAAATCAGTAAAAAAAATTTAAAAAAAGTTTTAAATATAGCCCTTAAGGCACATAATTTAATAGGTTGTAGAGGAGTCACTAGATCAGATTTTAAATTTTATAAAAATAGGTTTTTTTTATTGGAAACAAATACTCAGCCCGGTATGACAAACCTATCTTTAGTTCCAGAAATAGCAGCTTATGCAGGAATGAGTTTTATTAATTTAATTGAATGGATATTAAAGGATGCATCTACAAGAAGGTAAAAAAAGTAAAATATTTTTTTTTATATTTTTATTAGTTTTTTTCAGCTCAATAAATAATAAATTATTTATCGAAAAAAAGCATTCAATGATGAAAATTAATGAAATAAAGATAAGTGGTTTGACTGATGATGAAAAGACCAATTTAAATCAAGAATTTAGTGAAATTTTTTTTAAAAACATTTTTTTAATTAGTCAAAAAAATTTTACAAATATTTTAAATAAAAATAATTTAATTCAGTCTTTTAGCGTTAAAAAAAAATACCCAAATTCAATTTTAATAAATATTAAAAAGGCTAATTTTTTAGCAATAACAAATATTAATAATAAAAAGTATTTAGTTGGATCTAATGGAAAATTAATCGATTATGCAAGTGCAAATAATCATAATAAAAAATTACCCTTTATATTTGGTAAAGTAGATAACTCAGATTTTATTTATTTTAAAAAAATTGTTGATGAATCTGAATTTAATTTTAAAAATATAATTTCATTATATCATTTTCCTAATAACAGATGGGATATAAAAACTAAAAATGATATTTTAATTAAATTACCCGAGAAAAATTTTTTAAATGCATTAAATTTTGCTAACAAAATTATCTATAATAATAAATTTAATAGTAATAAGGTTATTGATTTAAGAATTTCGAATCATATGATCATATCAAATGAGTGAAAAAAATTATGATATTTATCTTGATTTAGGATCATCAAAAATTCGAGCTACAGCTTTTGATAAACAAGAAAAAAATCAAATTTTTTTTGTAGAAAAAGAGTGCCTAACTTGTTTAAAATTAAATCAATTAAACTTATTAGAAACTGACCGCATTATAGAAGATACTATATTTGAAATAGAAAAAAAAACTGGAGAATATTTAAGTAATATTAATTTAATGCTTGATACTTCAGATGCATTTTCTATTATTTTGTCAGTATCAAAAAAAAACGAAAAAAAAAATATTACCAAACAAGATGTTCAATATTTAATTCAGGATGCCAAACAGCAAATTTTGAGCGGATATTCTGATAAAAGTATAATACATATTATTATCAATAACTATAAAGTTGATGATACTGATTATGAATCTTTACCATTAAATATTGAATGCAAAAAATTTTCTATTGATATTGTTTTTATTTGTTTTCCAAAAGAAATAATAAAAAATTTGGAAAAATTATTTAACAAACATCAAATATCAATTGATCAATTTATATGTTCTAGTTATGCAAAATCTTTTAATTATAAAAAACATTTTATTGAGTTCAATCAAATTGCTTTTCTTGATATAGGATATGAAAAAACATCTGTTATTTTTTATGAAAAAGAAAAACTAAAATTTTTTAATGTTTTACCGATCGGAGGTCATCATATAACAAAAGATATTTCAAAAGTTCTAGATTTAAATATTGAACTTTCAGAAAAAATTAAATCTAATTTAAATAGAGGTATTATTTTTTCTGAAAATGAAGAAAATACAGAAATTTTTAAAAATGAATTTATAAATATTATTAAAGATAAAAAATTATCATTTGATCTTATTAAAAAAATAATTTTTGCAAGAATTGAAGAAACTTTAAACTTAAGTTTTAAAACGATTGATAAGAACAAGTCTTCAGAATTAAAAAAAGAATTAAAAATTATTTTAATTGGCCAAGGATCTCAAATATTAAATAATAAATATATTGATATGAAAGAAACAACACCATTAGTTGACGAAATTGATTTTTTTGAAGAATCAACCACAAATATCTGTGAATCTGGTCTAAAATTGATGCAAGGTATAAATAAACAAGAAGTTACAATAATTCCAAAAAAATTAAAAAAAAAAGGATTATTTGAACGATTGTTCTACTTTTTTAAGTAAAAATCGTATTTTACTGTAACAATAGTTGTTTTCTAATTGTTTTTTGAAAATTATATAAATTTAGAATGTCAGTTCTAAATCAAAAAACAATTAGTAATTCTTTTGAAATAGAAGGAGTTGGCTTGCATAATGGAAAGTCAGTAAAAATAAAAATTTGTCCATCAGAGCCAAATACAGGAATAATTTTTAAACGAACAGATTTAAAAAATAATAATTATATCATACCCAATATATTTAACGTAACTAATGCAACTTTGTGCACAACTGTTTCAAATGAGTTTGGAGTTAAGGTGTCTACGATAGAACATTTAATGGCAGCTTTGTTTGTTAGAAATATTGATAATGCATTAATTGAAATTGACAATGAAGAAGTTCCTATTTTAGACGGATCATCAAAAGATTTTGTTAATGCAATCGATAAAGTTGGCATACAGGCAAGTGACAAACCAATCAAAATTGTAAAAATAGAAAATTTAGTATCTTTAGAAGATGGAGCTAAAAAAATTACAATTGAACCAAGTAAAATAAGTTTGGATATAGATTTTGAAATTAAATACGATAATAAATTAATCGGAACTCAAAGGAATTTAGTTAAAGTGTATGAAACTGATTTAAAAGAAATATATGATTCAAGAACATTTTGTGTTTATGAAGACATAGAAAAACTAAAAAAAATGAACCTTGGAAAAGGTGGAAGTTTAGAAAATGCGATTGTTGTTAAAGATGATAAGATTTTAAATAAAGAAGGTTTGAGAAATGATAAAGAATTTGTAAATCACAAAATTTTAGACTGCATAGGAGATCTTTTTTTATCAGGATATAAAATTATAGGCAAAGTTGTTTGTTCTCAGGGTGGACACAAACTTACTAATCAATTGCTAAAAAAAGTATTTAGCGATAATAAAAACTTTTCAATCGTTGAAATTAAAGAAAAAAACATCCCTCACGCATTTATTAATAGAAATTTCCTAAAATCAATAGCATAATAATTTACTGTTTTTAAAAATTTCTGATAGAAATTTTAGGTAAATTTTATGCAAAAAATTTTTTTAATAATAATAATAATAATTTTTTTTGGTTGTGCTAAGGACAAAGAAAATAAATTAATTATAAAAGAACAAAGTTTAGAAACACAAATGATAAGTGCTTACAGAGAAGGTTTAGATTTTTTGGATAAAGAAGATGGATTATCTGCTGCAAAAAAATTTAATGAAGCTGAACTTTTATTTCCTCAATCAGAATGGGCTCCAAAATCTGCTTTAATGGCAGCGTACTCATATTATTCTTATAATTATTATGGTGACTCAATTCATGAACTAGAACAATTTATTAAAAAATATCCTAACGATGAAAGAATAAGTTATGCAAATTTTCTTTTAGCAATGTGCTATTATCAAAGTATTGTAGATGAAAAAAAAGATTTAGAACCTTTATTAAAAGCAAGGGAAAAATTTATTTATGTTATGCAAAACTATCCAAATACGG
>CACJXT010000018.1 GCA_902597425.1 uncultured Pelagibacteraceae bacterium
AACAAACTACAAAAAATAAAGATTTAAGTCCTGAGGAAAAAATTAAAGATTTAGAAGATAAAGTTGCAAGAACACTTGCAGAAATGGAAAATCAAAGAAGAAGATACGAAAAAGAAAAAGAGGATGCTTTTGAGTATGGCGGATTTGCCTTTGCACGTGAAAATTTAAATCTTATAGATAATTTAGAAAGAGCAAAACAATCTTTAGAAAATGATGAAACTTTAAAAAATTCAGAAGCTTTAAAAAAAACCTTAGAACACTTAGAAATTATAAACAAAGATTTAATTTCAATATTTAAAAAAAATAATATTGAACCAATAGATTCTGTTAATAAAAAACTTGATCCAAATATACATCAAGCAATGATGGAAATAGAAAATGACCAAAAAGAGCCAGGAACGATAATTCAAGAAATTCAAAAAGGCTTTATGATGAAAGATAGACTTTTAAGACCAGCACTAGTTGGAGTAGCAAAAAAATTTGAAAAAAATAAAAATGATAACAAAAAAAACGAAAAAAATGAGCAAAATCAAGAGAAATCAATAAAGAAATAATAATTAAGGAACTTGTAGATTAAAAATTAACTCTTATATGAAACAAAGGAATTAAAAGCATGAGTAAAGTAATAGGAATAGACTTAGGAACCACAAACTCTTGTGTATCTATAATGGAAGGTACACAGCCAAAAGTATTAGAAAATGCCGAAGGAGCGAGAACAACTCCATCTGTTGTAGCATTTACTGATTCAGAAGAAAAACTTATTGGCCAGCCTGCTAAAAGACAAGCGGTTACTAATCCTGAAAATACAATTTTTGCTGTTAAAAGATTAATTGGAAGAAATTTTGATGATCCAACAGTTAAAAAAGATATTGAATCAGCACCATTTAAAATTATTAATTCAGAAAAAGGTGATGCTTGGATTGAAACTAAGGGACAAAAATATTCACCATCTCAAATTTCTGCTTTTATTCTTCAAAAGATGAAAGAAACTGCAGAAAAATATTTAGGCCAAGAAGTTTCAAAAGCAGTTATTACGGTTCCAGCATACTTTAATGATGCCCAAAGACAAGCAACAAAAGATGCAGGTAAAATTGCAGGCTTAGAAGTTTTAAGAATTATTAATGAACCAACAGCAGCTTCTCTTGCTTATGGTTTAGATAAAAAAACAAGTAAAAAAATTGCTGTTTATGATTTAGGAGGTGGAACTTTTGACGTTTCAATTCTTGAATTGGGTGATGGAGTTTTTGAAGTTAAATCAACAAACGGTGATACATTTTTAGGTGGTGAAGATTTTGATAACACAATTGTTGATTATTTAGTTAATGAATTTAAAAAAGATAATGGTATAGATTTAAAATCAGATAAATTAGCTCTTCAAAGATTAAAAGAAGCAGCTGAAAAAGCTAAAATAGAATTATCTTCTGCAGCTCAAACAGAGATAAATTTGCCTTTTATTACTGCTGATAAAACAGGGCCAAAGCATATTAATCTAAAAATGACCAGAGCTAAATTAGAGGCTTTAGTGGAAGATTTAATTGCAAAAACATTACCTCCATGCAAAACGGCATTAAAGGATGCTGGTTTAAGTGCTAGCGAAATTAATGAAGTTATAATGGTTGGAGGCATGACTAGAATGCCAAAAGTTTTAGAACAAGTTAAAAATTTCTTTGGAAAAGATCCAAATAAAAGTGTTAATCCTGATGAAGTTGTGGCAATGGGAGCAGCAATTCAAGCAGGAGTTCTTCAGGGTGATGTTAAAGACGTACTTCTTCTTGATGTTACTCCTTTATCCCTTGGAATTGAAACTTTAGGAGGTGTATCAACAAGATTGATTGACAAAAATACAACAATACCAACTAAAAAAAGCCAAGTTTTTTCAACTGCTGAAGATAATCAACCAGCAGTATCAATAAGAGTTTTACAAGGTGAAAGAGAAATGGCTTCTGATAATAAATTATTAGGTAATTTTGAATTGGTTGGAATTGCTCCATCTCCAAGAGGAGTCCCTCAAATTGAAGTAACGTTTGACATTGATGCGAATGGAATAGTGAATGTTTCTGCAAAAGATAAAGGAACAGGCAAAGAGCAAAAAATACAAATTCAAGCTTCAGGAGGTTTAAGTGAAGAAGAAATTAACAAAATGGTTAAAGACGCTGAAGCAAATAAAGAAGCAGATAAAAAGAAAAGAGAATCAGTTGATGCAAGAAATCAAGCTGATACCCTTTTACATTCTACTGAAAAAAATTTAAAAGAACATGGCAGTAAAGTGTCTGAAGCTGACAAAAAAGCTATAGAAACATCATCTGCAAATTTAAGAAATGCTTTAAAGGGAACTGACTTAGAAGAAATTAAAAAGAAAACTCAAGATTTAGTACAGTCTTCTATGAAATTAGGTGAAGCAATTTATAAATCTCAACAAAAAGATGTAAAACCTGATGCTTCTTCTAAAGGTGATGCTAAAAAAAATGAAGGAAAAAAAGACGATAATGTTGTTGATGCAGACTTTGAAGAAGTAAAAGAAGAAGATAAAGAAAAAAGCGCTTAAGGCTAACAACTATTTGTCTATAATTAGTTATGGCAAAAAGAGATTATTATGATGTCTTGGGTATTCAAAAAAACTCATCTCCAGAACAAATAAAAGCAGCATATAGAAAATTAGCTGTAAAATATCATCCAGATAAAAATCAAGGAAATAAAACCTCAGAAGATAAATTTAAGGAGGCAAGTGAAGCTTATCATGTTTTATCAGATCAGGAACGTAAACAAAATTATGATAATTTTGGTCATGCTGCCTTTGAAAATGGGGGTTCAGGAAGAGGTGGCTTCGGAAATTTTGATTTCTCATCTTCATTCTCGGATATCTTTGAAGACTTTTTTAGCGACTTTTCTGATGGTGGTAGAAGAGGTAGAGGTAGAAAAAATTCAAACTATAGAGGATCTGATTTAAGATATGATTTATCAATTACACTTAAAGAAGCATTTACAGGAAAAAAACAAGATATAAAATTTTCTACTACGGAAAAATGTAACACTTGCAAAGGCAATGGTTCCAAACCTGGTCACGACGTAGGTGAGTGTTCAATGTGCGGAGGAAATGGAAGGGTAAGATCAAATCAAGGTTTTTTTACAGTTCAACAAACATGTCCACAGTGTGCAGGAAGTGGAGAAGAAATTACAAATCCATGTAATAATTGTAATGGACAAGGCAAAACACAAACTTCTAAAAAACTATCTGTTTCTATTCCAAAAGGTGTTGATGATGGAACTAGAATAAGATTAGCAGGAAAAGGTGAAGCAGGTGTTAAGGGTGGAACAAATGGAGATTTATATTTATTTATAAATGTTCATTCTCATGAACTTTTTAAAAGATCTGATGAAAACTTATTTTTTGAATATCCTATTTCAATAGCAGATGCTGCGCTTGGTACTACTCTAGAAATTCCTACAATTAATGGTAGTAAAGCTAAAATTAAAATTCCTGCCGGAACTCAAAGCGGTAAACAATTCAGATTAAAGGGCAAAGGAATGCCTTATATGAGAGGAAACGGCGAAGGTGATTTATATGTTCAAATTAATACTGAAGTTCCAGTTTCATTAAATAGTGAACAAAAAGAATTACTTGAAAGATTCAGAAAAATCGAAAACGAAAAATCAAATCCAAGTATTAAAAAATTTTTTCAAAAAGCTAAAAGTTTTTGGAAAAATTAAATGAACTGGGAACAAATTATCCCATCTGTTTCATTAATCGCTGTGTTAATATTAGTGCTTCCAGCTTTCTTGAGAACTAATTCAAAATTAAAGCAATTTTTAACTAATTTATCTATTTGGGCTATAATTATAATATTTGTTATGATAGTTTTATATTTTATCATTTAAATGAAAAAAATTAATTTGGCTATTACTGGGTGTATGGGAAGAATGGGTAAGCAGCTCATTAAATCTTCTAAATCTGATAAAAACTTTAAGTTGGTTGCTCTTACTGAAAATAGAATAATTAATAAAAAAATTAGTGGAATTAGGCCTGATTTAAATACTGAGAATGCATTTAAAAAAGCAAATGTAATAATAGATTTTACTATTCCAAAATGCACCCTAGAAGTGCTTAAAATTGCATCTAAACTTAAAAAAAGAGTGGTTATTGGAACAACTGGTTTTTCTAAAAAAGAAGAAATTTTAATAAAAAAATATTCTAGAAAAATACCTATCCTTAAAGCTGGCAATATGAGCCTTGGAATAAACTTGTTGATGTATTTAACCGAAATTGCTTCAAAATCACTTGGAAATAACTTTTTAAGTAAAGTTTTTGAAGTTCATCATAGACATAAAAAAGATCATCCATCAGGTACAGCTTTAATGCTTGGAAAAGGTATTGCAGTTGGAAAAAATAAAGATTTTTATAAATTAATGGGAAAAAAATATTTAAATAAAAAAACTTTTCCTTACAGCAAGAAAATCAATTTTAATTCAATTAGAAAAGGTGAAATCGTAGGAAATCATAAAGTTCATTTTTCAAGTGGAAAAGAAACCATTACTTTAAATCATGAGGCATTTAATAGAGCACTTTATTCTGAAGGTGCATTTACTGCAGCCAGGTGGTTAATGAGTAAGAAACCTGGTTTTTATACGATGAGAAACGTTTTGAATTTCAAATAAATGAAATCTGGAGAAATAAATTCTCTTTTTAAGAATTTAAGCAAAGCTATAAAAAATCCTAAAAGCGATCTTAAGTACAAAAATAAATTTACTCTTTTAATATCAGTTGTTCTTTCAGCTCAGTGTACTGATGTAAATGTTAATAATGTTACTAAAAATATTTACCCAAAATACAATAAGCCTGAACATTTTATTAAATTGGGACAGAAAAAAATTGAAAAATTAATTAAAAGTATTGGTCTTTTTAGAAACAAAGCAAAAAGTGTATATTTATTATCAAAATTATTGATAGAAAAACATAATGGAAAAGTTCCCAACAATTTCGAAGATTTATATGCTTTGCCTGGTGTTGGAAGAAAAACTGCAAGCGTAGTATTAAATGAAGGTTTTGGTTTACCTACAATTGCAGTAGATACACATGTATTTAGAGTTAGTAATAGAACAGGTTTAGCCTATGGAAAAAATCCTGATGAAGTTCAAAAAAAATTGTATGAAGTAGTTCCTAAAAAATACTTAAAAAAAGCTGGTCATACTATATTACTTCATGGAAGATATACTTGCAAAGCAAGGGCGCCTTCATGTAAGACATGTGTAATAATCAAATATTGTAAATATAACAACAAGGAACTTAGATGAAAATATTAGGAATTGGAAATGCTATCGTTGACGTAATATGTAAAATAGAAGAAAATTTTTTATCAGAAAACAAACTTACTAAAAGTACAATGAAGCTTGTAAATGAAGCTGAATTTAAAAAACTATTATCTAACTTAAAAATTGAAGAAACGGTATCTGGAGGATCGGTTGCAAATTCTATCGTAGGACTGTCACAATTGGGTAATAAAGTAGGATTTATTGGGAAAGTAAATGAAGATGATCTTGGTGGTAAATACGAAGATGGATTAAAAAAAGAAAATGTAGAATATTTTTATTCTAAAAAAAAAGAAGAATTACCAACTGGAACTTGCTTAATATTAATTACTCCAGATTCTGAGAGAACTATGTGTACATTTCTCGGTATAGCAGGAAAAATAAATGAAAATGATGTCGATGTTAATGCTGTTAAAAATAGTGAAATAACATTTTTAGAAGGGTATTTGTGGGATGAGGGTGATCCTAAAAAAGCTTTTAATAAAGCAATTCAAAACTCAAATAAAGTTGCAATGTCATTATCAGATTTATTTTGTGTTGAAAGACACAAGCCTCATTTTTTAGATCTTGTTAAAAATAAATTAAATATTGTTTTTGCTAATGAACAAGAAGCTTTATCATTAATAGATGCAAAAAATTTTGATGAAGTAATCTCATTTAGTAAGCAACTTGAAAAAACAATTGTTATTACTCGCGGTGAAAAAGGAAGTATAGCAATTCAAAAAAATGAAATAGTTGAATGTAGTAGTAAAAAAGATTTAAAAATTGTTGATTTAACTGGAGCTGGTGATCTTTTTGCAGCAGGATTTTTACATGGTCATGTTAACAACTTATCAATAAAAGATAGTCTTGAAAAAGGAACAGAAATGTCTTCCAAAATTATTCAAAAAATAGGTGCTAGATTAAATTAACGTTTTTTTCTTTTAAAACTTCCTTTGCCTTTTTTCGGTTTAACTATTCTAGATCGATATTTTGGAGTTCTTAAATCTTTAGCAATTAAATTTTTTTTTTTCATTTAATTAAATATCCATCATCATGACTTAAAATAAAATCATTATCATTAAATGTATCTGCGATTTTTTTTCTTAATCTATATATGTGGGTTTCTACTGTATGAGTTTCAATCCCAGGCATATAACCCCAAACTTCACTTAAAAGTGTTTTGATATTTTGAGGTTTTATTCTATTGCCTAAAAAAAGAATTGTATCTATTTCTCTCTCAGTTAATTTTAGCTTTTTATTTTCCTTAATAATTTCCCTTGAATTTATATCTAATACATAATTTTTTAAAAAAACTTTTGATTGATAGTTATATCTTTGTTTAATTAATTGAATATTAATTTTTTCTACCAAACTATAAATATTAATTGGCAAATCAGATATTTCAAATATTTGATTTTTATTTATTTTTAAATTTTTGTAAAAAAATTTATCTTTTTTTTTAACTAAAAATAAAGACTTTTTAATATCTATTTGATTAGTTTCTAAATGTCTTAAAAATTCTTTTTCATCAAAATAATTAAAAATATCAAATGACAGATAAGTCTTAATTTCTTCTAAAATATTGTATAATGTTTGATAATTAACAATGTTAATATTTTGCTTGATCATCTAAATGTAATTTATGCTAATAAACTTAAAAAATAAAGATACGTTAATTATTGATGAGTTTAAATTTAAGTGCGCTATTGGTAAAAACGGTATTACAGACCATAAAATAGAAGGCGATAAATCCACACCCCGAGGTAAATTTAAAATTGGAATGCTTTATTATAGAGCTGATAAAGTGGCAAAACCTATAACTAATATTAAAACTAAAATAATTAAAAAAAAAATGGGATGGTGTATTGATTCTAATAATAAAAATTACAACAAAGAATTCAAAATAAACGAGCATATGAGTAAAAGAATAAGTTATGAGAAACTTTTTAGAAAAGATTATAAATATAATTATTTTATTACTATTGAATATAATACAAAAAAAGTAGTTCCAAATAAAGGAAGTGCAATATTTTTACATTTGACCAAAAATTATAGGCCTACCGCTGGATGTGTTGCAATAAGTCAAAATGATTTTTTAATTTTGCTAAAAATAATTAATAAAAAATCTATAATTAATATTAATTAATTTCTGCTACCAAATATTTTTGTACCAATTCTAAGAAATGTAGCCTTATATTCACATGCTCTTAAATAATCATTAGACATACCCATACTTAGTTCAGAAAATTTGAAATTATCAGATAATTCTCTCATTTTGGAAAAGTGAACTGATAAATTATCATTTGGGGGTATACACATAATACCAATAATTTTTAAATTAAAATCATCAATACATTTCTTATAAAATGATTCTAAGTTTTGAGTTTCAATTCCGTTTTTTTGAGACTCATTACCTATATTTACTTGAATAAATATTTTAACTTCTTTTTTAAATTTTAATTGCTGATCTGCAATCTTTTCTGCCAATTTTAAATTGTCTAATGAATGAATATAATCAAAAAGTGGAATAACATGTTTTACTTTGTTTGTTTGTAATTTTCCAACCATGTGTAACCTGATGTGTGGAAAATCATTCTTAATACCAGTCCATTTTTCAACAGCTTCTTGTACTTTATTTTCTCCAAAATCTTTTTGACCATAATTAATTAAAGGTAATATTTCTTGAACATTAAAAGTCTTTGAAATCGCTATTATTTTTGGTCTATAATTTTGATAATTTAACTCAGTTATTTTTGTTTGAATTTCTTTTTCAATAGATATTAAATGATTTACATTATTATGCATAAAAATTTACCAAAATATTATTATTTTATAGATAGCTTTAATAAAGAACATATCAAAAATTTAAATAAAAATATTGCTATAATTTTTAGGAATTACACCAAATCATTAGATTTAAATCAAATAGTAACAATAAAAGAATTTTGTAAATTAACTAAAAGAAAATTTCTCATTTCCAATAATGTTAAATTGGCATTAAAATTAAATTTAGATGGTGTATATTTGCCTTCATTTAATAAGAGTTATAAAATCAATAATTACTTAAAAAAAACAAATTTTATTATTATTGGTTCAGCTCATAATATACATGAAATTAAAATTAAAGAAAAACAGGGTGTTGATGCAATATTTATATCTTCATTATTTAATAAAAAAAGAACTTACCTAGGAATAGAAAGATTTAAAATTCTAAAAAATCAAACCAAATTAAAGATTATTGCACTAGGAGGATTAAATCAAAATAATATAAAAAAACTCAAATTGCTTAATATATTTGGTTTTGCTGCTATTTCTTTTTTTAAAAAGGCAAAAAAAAACGGCCCCGATAGGGGCCGTTTAAATTTTTTAGTTTAACTATTAACTTAGAATGCGAACGCTACAGATACTTCTGTAACTGAGTCGTCAGTACCTTGTGTTCCACCTGAGTTATCTTCTGTGTTATTGAAACCAGCAATTGTCATTGATCCCATAGTGTATGAGAACGCAATACCAGTACTCTCTTGATCATCTTTTGTAGCATTTTCAAATTCTACAATTGATTGACCTAGAGATAATGATAGGTTTTCATTAACTGCCATAGATGCAGCAATATGAGTTCTATCAACATCACTGTTAACAGCAGATTTATCAATCTGAGTTAACTGAGCACCGAATGTAACCGCGCCAGCTGTATACTTAGCATATACTGTATCACTGTCAGTTCCATTGTTTGTTGTAGTTCCAGAAACATCTGCATGAGCATATCCAACTTCAAGACCGTCCATTAAATCACCTGATGTTAAAGCATATGATTTTGAAGATCCTTCAGTAGCAGCACCAGCAAGACCAGCTCCACTATCTTTGTTGTATGCTACACTAATACCCATACCTGCAAAAGTGTTTGAGTAACCTAAAGTATTTGTTGTACTCATAGTAGCAACACCGTTTGCTTGACCATCTAAGTCATCCCAAACTTGCTCACCAGCAGTTGGCATTTTGTCATAATGAGCTTGCATACCAGTTAGACTAGCACCATTAGCAAATGATAATGTACCATTGTCACCCATATCAAGTTTTAAATTTGAAGATGAGAACGCCATATTCGTAGAACTATACGTATAGCTAATAGTCATACCATTATCTAGGTCGCCAGATCCAGCAAACCCTATACCTTGGCTCATTGACCAAGGGTTACCATTTACTTCACTTTCGTCTTGTGATGCGTAAATGACTTTCGCTGTTCCAGTTACGTCCAAAGCTCCGGCGTAAGCTGAAGTAGCAACTAAAGATCCTGCTAACGCAGTAAGCCCTAGTTTTTTAGCATTTGTCATAATTGACTCCTTATTTATTTATAATTAATTATAATGAGTGATAATTATCAACTTTATGCTAAAATTTTGATGTTTTTTTCAATAAAACATTAATTATTCTTAAAGTGTTGCATAAATACATCATAATTTTAAAAACACTAAGTAAAATAATGTCTTTTTTCTAAGTTTATTACTATAAGTAATGTGATATTTAATCAAAATCGAAAAAAATTATGATTTCCAAAATTAACACAATATTTAGAGTTTTAATAATTATTTTGATAATTTTGCCTATGTTAAGCTCTTGTGGAGCACTCAGCTATCGTCCAGTAAAGGCAAAAGATTACCCACCTGAACCTGAAAAAAGAATTCAAAAGAATATAGAAGAAGGTAGAGGTATAAGAATTTGGAAAGGCAGAAATAATAAAGGTGGAACCTTTGATTTTGCGTCGTCTAATCCATTGTGGAGGGCCTCATTAGAAACCATAAACTTTATGCCTATTCTTACAGCAGATTATGGAGGAGGAATAATAGTTACAGATTGGTTTAATAATACAAATAATGACAATCAATCCCTAAAAATTTCAATTCAATTTTTGTCAAATGAAATTAGAGCGGATGCCTTAGACATTAAGGTTTTTAAAAAAAATTGTGAAATAGACAAAAATTGCAAGATTGTTAATAGCAAAGGTAAATTGAATAATGAATTAAAATTAGCAATTTTAAAAAGGGCTGCAATATTTGAAAAAGAAAATATTACAAAAAAAAAAGAACCTTATAATGTTATTAAAAACAAGACTGATAAATAACAATTAAATTAGTAATACTATTATAAATTAATGGAAAGATATAATTTTAAGGTCATTGAAAAAAAATGGCAAAATTTCTGGGAAAAAAATAAATCATTCAAAACTAAGGTTAATAAAAATAAAAAAAAATTTTATTGCTTAGAAATGTTTCCATATCCATCTGGGAAAATTCATATGGGACATGTAAGAAATTATACAATTGGAGACGTGCTAGCTAGAGTAAAATCAATGCAAGGATATAATGTTTTACATCCAATGGGTTGGGACTCTTTTGGTTTGCCTGCCGAAAATGCTGCAAAAGAAAACAATTTACATCCAAAAACTTGGACAAAGTCCAATATTTCTGTGATGAAGAAACAATTAAAAAAAATGGGTTTATCTTTAGATTGGGATAGAGAAATATCAACTTGCTCTGAAAAATACTACAAACATCAACAACTTTTTTTTTTAGAATTATATGAAAAAGGTTTAGTTTATAGAAAAGAAAATTATGTAAATTGGGATCCTATTGAACAAACAGTTTTAGCCAATGAACAGGTTATTGACGGAAAAGGATGGAGGTCCGGAGTAACAGTTGAAAGAAAAAAATTAAATCAATGGTTTTTTAATATTTCAAAATTTTCTGAAGAACTTCTTGAAGATTTAAGTAAATTAAAAAATTGGCCAGATAAAGTAAAAACCATGCAAAAAAACTGGATTGGTAAGTCTTTTGGCTGTGAAATTGATTTTAAAATAGAAGGCAAATTACCAATAAATAAAATTAAATGTTTTACTACAAGACCTGATACTTTATTTGGATTTTCTTTTTTAGCTGTTTCTGTTGATCATCCTATATCAAAATATTTTTTGGATGATCCCAAATTTATTAAATTTAGAGAGGAATGTTCAAAAACAGGCACCACGGAAGAGTCGATTGCTCAAGGTGAAAAAATTGGATTCAAAACAAATTTATTTGCTATTAATCCATTAAATAAAAAACAAAAAGTTCCAGTATATTTTGCAAATTTTGTTCTAATGGATTATGGTTTTGGTGCAGTTTTTGGATGTCCGGCACATGATCAAAGAGATTTAGATTTTGCAAATAAGTATAATCTAAAAGTTAAAACAGTAGTAAAGCCTTTAAATGAAGATGATAACTTTAGTGTTGAAAAAGAAGCTTACACAGGACCAGGAGTTATTATTAATTCAGATTATTTAAATGGTTTTAAGGTTCCTAAAGAATCAATAATTAAAACTATAAAGATACTTGAAAAAAGAAAATTTGGGAAAAAAAAAATTAACTTTAGATTAAAAGATTGGGGTGTATCAAGACAAAGATATTGGGGATGTCCTATACCTATAGCTTACGATAAAAAAGGAAATGTTTTTACTATCCCCAAAAAAAAACTTCCGGTTAAACTTCCAGAAAATATAAATCTTAATAGCAGAGGTAATCCACTAGATAGTGTTAAAGAATGGAAAAAAATAAAAATAAATGGAAAAGAATTAGTTAGAGAAACAGATACATTAGATACTTTCGTTGATTCTTCATGGTATTTTATTAGGTTTTGTTCTCCTAATAATGAAAAATATGGCTTTAGTTATGATGAAATAAAATATTGGATGCCAGTTGACCAATATATAGGTGGCGTTGAACATGCTATATTACATTTGCTTTATTCAAGGTTTTTTACTAGAGCATTAAATTATAAAAACAAAAAATTTAATCTAAAAGAACCATTTGAAGGTTTGTTTACTCAAGGAATGGTTTGTCATAAAACTTATAAAGATCACAATAATAATTGGTTAAGTCCAGAAGAAATAGATACCAAGGATGGAATAAATTATTTTCAAAAAAATAGCCCGAGCAAAAAAGTAATTGTTGGATCTTCAGAATCTATGTCTAAATCAAAAAAAAATACAATTGATCCAGAAAAAATTATTGAAAATTACGGAGCAGACGCTGTCAGGTTATTTATTTTATCAGATAGTCCACCAGAAAAAGACGTTCAATGGTCAGAGCAAGGGATGGCTGCATCTTACAAATTTGTTCAAAAACTTTGGGGACTGCATGAAAAAATCAAAAATAACTTAAACAATAATAATAATTCTAAAACAGATTCTGATGAAATAACAAAATTTACTAATCAATTAATTCATAAGATTAATGGTAATTTAGAAAGATTTAATTACAATGTGTTTATTGCAAATATGTACGAAACTTATAATTTTTTGAATCAAAAAATAAACAATTCAATAAATAAAAAAATTTTATTTGAAAATTATAGGAAAGTTTTATCAATAATGTCACCAATAATTCCTCATTTTGTCTCAGAATGCCTTGATGATTTAAAATTAAATACATTTCAAAAATGGCCTACCGTGGATAAAAGTATGCTGAAAAGTGAAACGGTAAAATATGTTATTCAAATAAACGGAAAAAAAAGATCCATTATTAATTCAAAAAAGGACATAGATGAAAAAACATTAATAGAAGAAGTAAAAAAAGACCAAAGAACTGGAAAATTTTTAGAGGGCAGCAATATTACTAGAAGTATTTTTATAAAAAATAAGTTAATAAATTTAATTATAAAATGAAAAAAAAATCAATATCACTAATTTTATTATTTTTTATATTAGCCAATTGTGGCTTTGAACCAATTTATTCATCAAAAAAACCAAATTTTAATATTGGTGAAATAAAGATAACCCAAAAAAATAGATTTAACTCAATAATAGAAAATAATTTAAAAAATATTTCAAATAATGAAGGTCAAAATAAATTTGATTTAATAATAAATTCTGAAAGAAAAAAAATTATTTCTGCCAAAGATAAAAAAGGCAACCCAGAATTATTCACAATGATTATTTCAGTTGAAGTTCAAATTGTCAAAAATAACATGATTAAAAATAAAAAAGGTTTTTCACAAAATTTTAGTTATTCAAACAATTCAAACAAATTTAGTCTTGCTCAATATGAAAAAGATATTGAAAAAAATCTCATCAATAAAATTATTGAAAATATAAACACATATTTATTATCTTTATAAAATGATTATAAAGTCATTTGAATTAAACAAAATTGATGTAAAAAGTAGCAATTTTTATTTATTTTATGGGGAAAATGAAGGCTTTAAAAATGAAGCTATAGAAAAAATATTTAAAATTAATATTTCAAAAAATACTTACAAATATGAAGAAAAAGAGATTTTGGATAATTTTGAATCTTTTTTTGAAAGCATTCAATCAAAATCTTTTTTTGAAAAAGAAAAATTAATTATAATTTCAAGAGTTAGTGATAAAATTAAAAATATTATAGAAGAAATTATTGAAAAAAATATTGAGGATATTAAAATTATTTTAAATTCAGGAATATTAGAAAAAAAATCTAAATTAAGATCATTATTTGAAAAAAATAAAAATACTATTTGTGTTCCTTTTTATGCTGATAGCAACCAAACTTTAAGTAAAATAATTAGTAATTTTTTTAAAGAAAAAAAAATAATAATTTCGCAAGAAAAAGTTAACTTATTAACCGATAGATGTAGAGGCGATCGAAAAAATTTGAGAAATGAATTAGATAAAATTGATAGTTTTTTAAAAAATAAAAAAAATATAAATATAGATCAAATTATGAAATTAACTAATCTTGCTGAAAATTATAATGTATCAGAATTAATTGACAGCTATCTTTCTGCAAATTTTAAAAAAACAATTAATATTTTAAATGAAAATAATTTTTCAATTGAAGACTGTATACTAATAACCAGAACACTTTTGATTAAATCAAAAAGATTATACAAGTTATTGCAAGAAATTAATAATAACAAAAGTATTGAAGAAGCAATTTCATCATTCAATCCCCCAATTTTTTGGAAAGATAAAGAAACAGTTAAACAGCAAATAAAGAATTGGTCATTAAATAAAGCAGAAAATTTAATTTACAAAACCAATGAACTTGAACTATTAATTAAAAAAAATTCTAATAATTCAATTAATATTTTATCAGACTTTATTATTAATCAGCCAAACAGAATTAGTAATTAATTTTTATTACATCTATAAGTTTATTCAACTGATCAAGGTCTTTATATTCAAATAATACAGATCCAGTATTATTTTTTTTATTTTTAATAAAAACACGTAAACCTATTTTATCAGATAAAGATTTTTCAAGTTGTTTTAAATTTGGATCTTTAGAATAAATTTTTGATATTTTCTTAGACTTAAAAATTTTAACTAAATTTTCAGCTTGTCGAACTGACAATTTTTTTTCAATAATTTTCTTTGCAACAAAAAAAGCATTTTCTAATCCTACTAAAACTTTAGCATGACCCTGTGATAATTTATTATTTTGAATCAAATTAATTACTTCACTTGGTAAACTTAATAGTCTTAAACAATTTGAAATATGACTTCTGCTTTTACCAATAAACTTTGCAACTTTGTCTTGATCATAAAGAAAGTCGTTAATTAATCTTTGATAACCCTTAGCTTCCTCAATTGCATTAAGATCATGCCTTTGAACGTTTTCAACAATTGCAAACTCAAGAGATTTGAGATCGTCAGCCTCAGTTATAACAACCGGTACTTCATGCAAACCAGCATTTTGTGCAGCTATCCATCTACGTTCTCCTGCAATTATTTCATACTTAGCTTTTTGATCTTGAGATTTTCTAACGATAATTGGTTGAATAATTCCCCTTTCTTTAATGGAATTTGTTAAATCTTCTAAACTATCTCTGTCAAAAAATTTTCTAGGTTGATTTTTATTTTTAACCAAATCGCTAATTGATAATTTATTTATATTCGCTTCAATTTTCGAGTCACCAATTAAAGATGATAATCCTCTGCCTAATCCTCTTTTAATTTTAAACGCATCCATTATGCAGCACTCTCAAATGATTTTTCTTGATTAATAAATTCATCCGTAAAACTAAAATAAGATTTACTTCCTGAACATGTTTTATCATAAATTAATACTGGTACTCCATGAGATGGTGCTTCAGATAATCTTACGTTCCTTGGAACAACCGTTTGATAAACTTTTTCTTTAAAATAATCTCTGGCTTCTCTTTCAACCTCATTCGATAACTTATTTCTTTTATCATACATGGTTAAAAGTATTCCTCTTATAAATAAATCAGGATTAAGATTATTTTTAATCCTATCAATTGTTTTTATAAGTTGAGTTAAACCTTCTAAAGCAAAAAATTCTGTCTGTAGTGGAACAACCAATGAGTTTGAAGCTACTAACGCCATTATAGTAAGCAAACTTAGTGATGGAGGGCAATCTATAAGAATATGATCGTATGATGCTCTAGAATCGTTTAAATACACCATTATTTGTTCCTTTAAAATAAAAGCTCTTCTATTGTCTCCAGCTGTTTCTACCTCTAATCCTGACAGATCTACATTTGAAGTAATCAAATCTAAATTTTCAAACTTAGTATTTTTTATTACTTCTGAAATTTTTTTTGTCCCATTAAGAACGCTATAAATTGTTTGATCTGAATTATCCGTGTTCGATAAACCTAGTCCTGTTGTAGCATTTCCCTGAGGATCTAAGTCAATAACTAAAATTTTTTTATTTTGAAAGGAAAGTCCAGCTGCAAGATTGATAACTGTAGTAGTCTTACCTACACCACCCTTTTGATTTATTACAGAAGTAATTTTTCCATTCATTTTTTTTTCAAATTTGAAATTTTAATTAAAAAAGAATCTTCATTCGTTAGACTCCTTTTTTCTTTATACTCAAATTGCCATTTATTTAAAGCATCACTCAGCATTTCTTTTCCATTTTTCCCCATAAATAAAATTATACTTTTAAATTTAGTAAAATTTGAATTAGCTAGTTCTAAAATTATTGGTAATGGTTTGAATGCACGAGCAACTATTAAATCTGTTACTAAATTTTTTTCTAAAAAAACATCTTTT